>NZ_RZRO01000029.1:0-63300 GCF_003997975.1 Mesorhizobium sp. M7A.F.Ca.US.005.03.1.1 | reverse complement strand
GACCAAGGAGATTTTCATGACCAGACATCTTTTGCCTCTCGCGCTCGCCGCTGCAATCGCTTTTCCGGCGATGGCTGGAGCCACCGATCTGCCGACGCCGCCCCGCATCATCGTGTCGGGCGAAGGCGAAGCAACCGTGGCCCCCGATCTGGCGGTCCTGACGCTGAGCGTCATGCGCGAGGCCAAGACCGCGCGCGCCGCGCTCGACGCCAACAATGACGCCATGGCCGCCGTGATCGCGGCGATGAAGTCCGCCGGCATCAAGGACCGGGACCTGCAGACCGCCGGCATCCAGATCAACCCGCGCTACAACTACACCAACAAGCCGGACGGTAGCCAGGAAGCCGAACTCGTCGCCTATCAGGTGACCAACACGCTTTCGGTGCGGGTGCGCGATGTCGACAAGACCGGCGAGATCCTTGACAAGGCGGTGTCGCTCGGCGTCAACCAGGGTGGCGGCATCGCCTTCACCAATGACAACCCGGCAGCCACGGTCACCGAGGCGCGCAAGAAGGCGGTCGCCAACGCCATGGCCAAGGCCAAGACGCTGGCCGAGGCCGCAGGCGCCAGCCTCGGCCGGGTGCTCGAGATATCAGATCAGAACATTGCGCCGGCGCCGATGCCGATCAACGCCAAGGCCTTCGATGCCGCGGCGGGTGGCGCGGCTCCCGTGCAGGCCGGCGAGAATTCCTACAATGTCCAGGTGACCGTCACCTTCGAACTGAAGTAAGCGGCTCCGAGGATCCGTGGCTGGTCTTGCCCAGCCACGGATGCATCACCAGCCAATAGCGCGCATGAAAAACCCCGCGGGATTGCTCCCGCGGGGTTTTTTCGAGCCACACCCTTCAAACGGAAAAGGGCTCCGCTAGTCCCAGCTGATCTTGCTAAAGATCATGCTGCCAGGCTGACCCTCAAAGAGGGTCGGCCTTAATTGTCGAACCTCAGCGATAGATAACCGGGCAGCCGCGCTCGTTGGCGAACACCACCACGACACGGTCGCCGTCCTGACGGCCCGCCACCTTCACCGTGCGCCGGTTGACGTCGACGATCCGGACCCGGTGGAGGCCCATGCGTTCGGCCTTGTCGAGGGCGCGGTCCGGCGAACAGCCACGGCGCCAGTCGCCGCGGCGTTCATCACGGCGATGGCGATAACCGTCGTCACCGGTATAGACGCCGAAACGCGGGTCGTTGTTGTTGCCGAAGCCGAGATAGAGGCTGTCGGCGTGGGCGGGAACGGCCGCCAGCGTGCCGAGACCGACCAGGGCCGAAAGGGCTGCCGTCTTGATCGTGTTGAACATCGTCTTCTCTCCTTTTTGCGGGCCTTCCCGTCCTCGTGAACCGATGGGGGGAGAATGCGCCTGCCTGTCTGAACTCTTTACGAACCTGCCGTTCATCTCCGGTTCATATGGCGGGAAGAAGGAAGTTCCGGCCATTCGCCACCGTCCCCAGCCTTGGTGAAGGCCGGAATGCCTGACTCGGCGCCCTATTCCGAGCCCGCGGATTGGCCGGAAGTCGTGGAACGTAAGGCTGTTGCTCGCCGCCGCTGGTCCTACGGCTCCTCGTCCAGCACATAGTCAAAATAGTCTTCCGGCTCGGCAAGATCGGTTTCACTCGCCTTGACCCGGCCGCGCATCGAGATGCCGGCTTCATGCACGGTCTCGGCGCTGCCAGACACCAGCCGGTGCCACCAGTAGAGGTCGCGGCCCTCGGCAACCAGCCGATAGGCACAGGTACTGGGCAGCCAACTGATGGTTCGCACATTCTGCGGCGTCAGCCCGACGCAGTCGGGAACGCGCGCCAGCCGGTTGGCGTAGTCCGAACAGCGGCAGGTCTCGGCGTCGAACAGCCGACAGCCGACGCTGGTCCAGTAGATCTCGCCGGTGTCCTCGTCCTCAAGCTTTGACAGGCAGCATTTACCGCAGCCGTCGCACAGCGATTCCCACTCGGCCGGGCTCATCGCCTCCAGCGCCTTGGTTTTCCAGAATGGCGTTTCCATTTCCCGGATGTGGCCCCGGCCGCGGGCAAGGTCAAGCGCGGCAATGGTCGCAATTGCGGCTATCGCCAGGTGAATGACATGAAGTTGCCTTCAAAAGGTCGGTCAATCGCCCCGTACGGCCTCTATCCGTGCCAGACTGGAACCAATCGGCACAAGATCGGTTTCGGCAAGGATGGGACCCCACAAGGAGAATTTCGATGAAACGCCAACCACGGATTCTGGCAGGCACCGCACTTGGCCTGTTGATGGCATCCGCGCCGTTGGGCGCGTTCCCGCTTCAGGGAAGTGTCGCGTCCGGTCTTGCCCAGCGCACGGCGACCCCATTCATCCTGGCGCAAGCAGCATGCGCCGAGGGCGAATCGGCCGAGGCCTGCGCGCAGAAGCAGCAGGCGGAACCCGAACAGAAACACGAGCGCAGGAAGGCCGAGCCTGAACAGCAGGCCGCGCCTGCCCAGAGCGAGCAGCCCGCCGAGGAGCAGCAGCCACGCCGGAAGAAGCGCGACCAGCAGCAGCAGGCCGAGCAGGCGCCCGCCGAACAGGCCGCTCCCGCCGAAGAACAGCAGCCGCGCAGGAAGAAGCGTGACCAGCAGCAGCAGACCGAGCAGGCGCCGGCCGAACAGGCAGCACCCGCAGAGGAACAGCAGCCGCGCAGGAAGAAGCGTGACCAGCAGCAGCAGACCGAGCAGGCGCCGGCCGAACAGGCAGCACCCGCAGAGGAACAGCAGCCGCTCAGGAAGAAGCGTGACCAGCAGCAGCAGACTGAGCAGACGCCGGCCGAACAGGTCGCGCCGGCCAACGACAATCAGCCCGGCGAGCAGGCCCAGCCGCGCAAGAAGAACAAGCAGGATCAGCAAGCCCAACCTGAAGTCGCCCCGGCGCCGAAGGAAGCTCCCGCTGGAGAGGCGACGGCCCCTGCCGGCGAGCAGCCGGCGGCCCAAGGCGAGCAGCCCCAGGACACGACGAAGAAGCACGGCAGGAAACCTGCTGGCGAGCAGCCGGCGACGGCCGAACAACCCGCCACCGGCGAACAACCGGCCAATGGTCAGACGGCAGCACCGGCACAGGGAGAAAACCCGGTGCAAGGCGAAGCACCGGCCGATCCAAACGCCGCTCCCATCCTGGACAGCCAGAAGGACGCCGAGCGCAGAGGCGGACGCAAGCAGGGCGACAAGATCGTCCCGCAGGATGGCGAGCAGCAGAATGGCGGGCAAAATACCCAGCAAGGTGGCGATCAGGGCCGCAAGCCGGTGGCTGCTCCCGTCGACCAGGGTCCGCCGCCCACCGACGACAGGGCCGCACAGCAGGAGATCAAGCCCGAGAAGATCGTCCCGGTGACCGAGGAGAAGGGCACGCGCGTAGAGCGTGCGCCCGATGAGATCGCCCGCGATCGTCGGCGTCCGAAAGGCGTCGACGTCGTCAGGAAACTCGGCGATCGCGTCATCCTGCAGTTCAACAACCAGACATTTGTCCAGAGCAATGATGCCCCGCGCGTCACCCGCGGTGCCAAAGAAGTCTACTATGAGGATCTGTCGGGCGATCGCACCCGGGAAATCGTCGAGCGCGACAACGGTGTCCGGATCGTCACCATCCGCAACCGCTATGGCGACGTTATCCAGCGTTCGCGCATTGCGCCGGATGGACGCGAATATGTGCTGAGCTATGTCGACGAGCGGCACTATGAGGATGACAGCGACTGGCGTGATCCCGGCGACGACCTGCCGCCGATGCGGCTGACCATCCCGCGCCGGGAATACATCCTCGATTCCGAGGACGTCGAGAGCCCCGATGACTACTACGAGTTCCTCGAACAGCCCCCGGTCGAGAAGGTCCAGCGCCTCTATTCGATCGACGAGGTCAAGCGTTCGGCCCGCGTGCGCGACATCGCACGTCGCGTCGATCTCGACACGCTCAACTTCGAATTCGGTTCGGCCTCCATCTCCGACACCGAGGTGCAGAAGCTCGAGGGCGTAGCGACGGCCATGGAGAAGCTGTTGAAGAAGAACCCGGCCGAGACCTTCCTGATCGAAGGTCACACCGACGCGGTCGGCACACCGGAGGCTAACCTCGCTCTTTCCGATCGCCGTGCGGAAGCGGTGGCGGAGGCTCTGACCAATGCCTTCGGCATCCCGCCGGAAAACCTGACGACACAGGGCTATGGCGAGGAGTATCTGAAGGTCAACACGGCGGCGCCCAACCGCGAGAACCGCCGCGTCGCCATCCGCCGCATCACCTCGCTGGTGGCACCGGTCGCCAGCAACAATTAGGTCATGATTTCAAAATCATGACCCGGTTTGTGGAATCGGCAAGAGAAGCATCCACCCCCGGCACAGCCGGGGGTGAATGGATGTGCGGGGTTCAACAAGAATTGTACGGGCGTTAGACACGGCTCATTGAATCGCGAGCGCAGCCACCCCAGATTCGGTGCTGGGCGTTCCCTGCCCCGTCCCGACTCCAGCGGGACGCATTGAGCCCCGCCGGACTTTGTTCGGCGGGGTTTTTTGTCTTGCAAACGGTGGCGGCCTCGTCGAATACGGCCATTGTCTGAGAGATAACCAGCCGGAATCATCCCATGAAGCGTCTCGAACTCGCCATCGAATCGATCATTCTCGCTTCACGCTGGCTGCTCGTCGTTTTCTATATAGGCCTGGCCCTGGCATTGGCCGTCTATGCGCTGTCCTTCGGCAAGAAGCTCTATGAGTTCATTAGCCTGGCGTTCACGCTCGGTGACACCGACACCATCCTGAAGATGCTCGGCTTGATCGATGCCGCGCTGGTTGCCTCGCTGGTGGTGATGGTCATCATCTCGGGCTACGAGAATTTCGTCAGCCGCTTCGACGACCAGGACGGCGGTGTGCACTGGCTGGGCACCATCGATGTCGGTTCGCTGAAGGTCAAGGTTGCCTCGACCATCGTCGCCATCTCGTCGATCCACCTCTTGCAGGTGTTCTTGAACTCATCGTCCTACACGACCGACCAGTTGATGTGGCTGACCATCATCCATCTCGCCTTCGTCGTCTCGGCGCTCATGCTCGCCTATATCGACCGGCTGATGGGCCTGAGCAAAGGCAAGAAGGACGAGGCGTGAGCCTGCGCCTGCCGGACGTTGAATCAATCCCGCAGGAACGATGCCCTACCGCCTTGTTCGAGCAGGGCTTTCCCATGACTCTGCTGGTGGCGAAGGGCTTGGCTCGACGCCCGTCGCGTCAAAACGAAGAGCTCTAGTAAATATTCCTGATCTTGCTGTCCGTGCGGGCAAACACCTCGTCGGGAACAAAAAAGTCGCCGGCCAGCGGCCCGGTCGCATCAGGCGCATAGATCGAGAAATCGCTGACGCCCTCGGCGCGCAGCACCTCTTCGTCGATGTAGAAATTGCCGGTCGCTTCGCGCGCCGGCCGCATGAAGATGGCATGCGCAGCATCGGCCATGATGTCGGGCAAACGGCTCATTGCCGCCACCGTC
Source organism: Mesorhizobium sp. M7A.F.Ca.US.005.03.1.1 (assembly GCF_003997975.1). Classification (NCBI taxonomy): domain Bacteria; kingdom Pseudomonadati; phylum Pseudomonadota; class Alphaproteobacteria; order Hyphomicrobiales; family Phyllobacteriaceae; genus Mesorhizobium; species Mesorhizobium sp. M7A.F.Ca.US.005.03.1.1. The sequence goes on along the minus strand of NZ_RZRO01000029.1, from coordinate 57,845 downwards.
GCGCCGCCCAGCAGATTGCGCACGGCTGCCGTGTCGATGGTCGAAATCGGCCACAGTGAATTGACGGCGATGCCGTCCTTGGCGAACTCGGCGCTCATGCCCAGCGTGCACATCGACATGCCGAACTTGGCCATCGTGTAGGCGACATGATTCTTGAACCACTTGGCCTTCATGTCGAGCGGCGGTGCCAGATTCAGGATGTGAGGATTGCTGGCCAACTTCAGGTGCGGAATGCACATTTTGGACACCAGGAAGGTGCCGCGCGTGTTGATCTGATGCATCAGGTCGTAGCGCTTCATGTCGGTTTCCAGCGTGCCGGTGAGCTGGATGGCGCTGGCATTGTTGACGCAGATATCGATGCCGCCGAACTTTTCCACGGTCCTGGCGACCGCCTCGGCCACCTGTGCCTCTTCACGGATGTCGCACAGCACGGGCAGCGCCTTGCCGCCGGCCTGCTCGATCTCTTCTGCCGCGCTATAGATTGTGCCGGGCAGCTTCGGATGCGGTTCGGCGGTTTTGGCCGCGATCGTCACATTGGCGCCGTCGCGCGCCGCGCGCAGCGCGATCGCCAGCCCGATGCCGCGCGATCCGCCGGAGATGAACAGCGTCTTTCCCTTGAGCGACATTTCCTTGCGCCTCCCTTGCAACACGTCAGACGCCAAGCTTTGCGCGGCGGGCGACCACAGCGCAAGACCCGACACGCCGGACACCGCGTTACGCAGCGTAGGGTTTATGACTATACCAGCACCAGCCCCTGCCGCATCGCAGTGGCAATCGCGTCGGTGCGGTTGGCGGCACCGAGCTTGATCAGGATTGCGGCGACATGGAACTTCGCGGTGTGCACGGAAATGTTCAGCCGCCGCGCGATCACCTTGTTGGGTGCGCCCTCGGCCAGCAGCGCCAGCACTTCCGCCTCGCGCGGCGACAGCGAAGGACGGACGGCATGCTCGTCGGAGGCTTCATCTTCGAACGGCTCGCCATCGCCAGTATGGAAATCCTCATGGCGTCCGGTTCTGCGCTCGCCCGATACCCGATAGCCGGCCGCCGCCAGCCGCGCCGCCGCAGCGATCAACAAATCGTCCGCGCCCGTTTCGAGGACGGCCAACACCTCGCCCGCGGGCCGTTCGCCATTGGCGCCTCCCGATAGCAGAACCCGGGGAATGGCGGCCGGCACGGCACCGCCGCTCATGTCGTCAACGATGGCGACGTCAGCCCTGCCGGCCACCACCGGCAGCAGGTCATCGCTCGCGGCCAGCGAGGCCGCCAGGCGCTCGGCGCGCGACGCATCGCCAAGCGCAATCAGCACCACCAGCCGCCGCGAGACGGCACCGTCATGCATGATCCGGTCGCTGGTGAGCGTGTCCATGGATGCCCTCAGCTCAGCGGCTTTTCGCCGATGGTCAGCCCGACATCGCGCTGTTCGCCGCCGCGCACCACGCCGAGCGTCACCGAAGCGCCCGCACTGTCTGGTCCGAGCCTGCGGATCAGGTCGCGCGGGCCATGCACCGCCTCACCGTTCCACGCCACGATGATATCGCCGAGAGAGAGACCGGCGGCCTTGGCGGGACCATCGTCATCGAGGCTCATCACCATCGCGCCATGCGCGTCGCGGTCGCGTACCGGATGCAGGCCGGCGCCGAGATAACCGCGCGCGACATGGCCCTTTTCGCGCAGCGTCGCAACCGCCCGCTCGATCGTCTCGTAAGGCATGACCAGCGCCCGGTGGCGCGGCCCGAACAGCAGCATGCCGATCAGCGCACCCTTGGCGTCGAGAACCGGGCCGCCCTCGAAACGGCCGCCGGCACCGACGGCCAGATTGATGCGCCGGTCGATGGTGCCGCCGCGCATCGAGCGCCAGGCCGGACCGACTTCGCCGACCGAGCCCGAAACGGCCAGAGCCGACCCGTTGCTATTGCCGATGGCGATGGCAATGTTGCCTGGCCGCACCGCGTCAGCCCTAGCCAACGGCACGGCGTTGATGGCCGTAGCCGGCTTCAGCAGGGCAACGCCAGTCGACGGATCGCGGCCGACCAGTTCTGCCTTCACCGCCTCACCCGAGGCCAGCGTCAGTTCGATCTCCTCGCCGGCCTCGACAGCCTCCTCGGCGGTGACGAAATAACCGTCACGCCAGTGGAAGGCGCTTGCCGTGCGGTGATGATGCGTGGCGAAGCCAGCCGTTGCCGGTGCCGCCTGGGCGGCGAGATCGGCGATGGCTTGCGAAAACGCACTCAGATTGAAATCGCTCATATTGGTCTCCTGGGTTCATCCATGCCCCAGATATCGCTCGACAGCGCGTTCAGAGGTACTCGCCTGACGGCTAGTTGCCGGTTTGACTGGCCATCTGGTCAGGTCGCGGCGGTTCCAGCCGCTCCGCACATATAGTGCGTGTCGCCCAAAAGTGCTCAGCGGTTTTGGGACAACGACGCGCACAGGAAAAAAAATCATCCTTTCGCCCGAAAATACGGAGCCCTTCCATGGCCCTCGCCGCAGCCAAATTCGAACCTGACGATACATTGCTCGACGCATATTCGACGACCGTTGCGGACGCCGTCGACCGCATCGGCCCGGCCGTCTGCCGCATCGAACGCGTCGGCGGCCAGGGCGGCCACGGCTCCGGCTTCGTCATCGCGCCGGACGGACTGGTCGTTACCAATTTCCACGTCGTCGGCGATGCCAGGACAGTGCGCGTCTCGATGCCGGACGGCGCCTCCCGCGAAGGCCGCGTGCTCGGCCGCGATCCCGACACCGACATCGCGCTGGTGCGCGCCGACGGCAGCTTTGCCGATGTCGCACCGCTCGCCGATTCCAAGCGGCTGCGGCGCGGCCAGATCGCCATCGCCATCGGCAATCCGCTCGGCTTTGAATGGACCGTCACCTCCGGCGTCGTCTCGGCGCTCGGCCGCTCCATGCGCGCCTCGACCGGCCGGCTGATTGACGACGTCATCCAGACCGACGCAGCGCTCAACCCCGGCAATTCCGGCGGGCCGCTGGTTTCGTCGGCCGGCGAGGTGATCGGCGTCAACACCGCCATGATCCATGGCGCGCAGGGCATCGCCTTCGCGGTCGCCTCCAACACCGCCAATTTCGTCATTTCGGAGATCATCCGCTTCGGCCGTGTCCGCCGCGCCTTCATCGGCGTCTCGGCCGACACTGCCAGTTTGCCGCGCCGCGCCGCCTTGTTGTCGCAAGTCTCGACCAGCACGGCGGTTCGCCTGCGCAGCGTCGAAAAGGACGGCCCGGCGGCCAAGGCCGGCCTGAAAGAAGGCGACATCATCGCCGCCATCGACGGCCGTCCTGTCACCGGCGTCGACGACCTGGTGCGCATGCTCGACGCCGAACGCATCGGCCGCGAGACGCTGTGCACCGTCGTGCGCCGCACCGGTGTCAGCCAGGTGACGGTGACGCCGGTGGCAAGGGCCAGTTGAGGCGGGCGCTCAGGCTCCCGCCACCCCTTCCGCATACTGCGCCAGAAACGCCTCGCTCGGCGGGATCGGCTTGATTACGTCGATCAGCACGCCATTGGGGTCCTTGGTGATGAAATGGCGCTGGCCGAAGGGCTCGTCGCGCAGCGAGCGCAGGATCGGCAGGCCGGCGGCGACGACGCGCTCATAGACAGCGTCCGGGTCGCGAACCTCGAAATTGATCAGCAGGCCCGAAGCGCGGCCCCGCCCCTCTTCCGGGATGGTCTCATGGTCGCCCTGGACGATGCCGAGATTGACTCTTCTGTCCTCCCCCGATTGCAGATGCACATACCAGTCGCTTTCGAACAGGGGCTGGAAGCGGAAATGCTTCACATAAAAGGCCGCCGTGCCGGCGACGTCGCCGGTCATCAGCACCGGGTAATAGCTCGTGGTCTTCATCTTTCCTTCTCCCGTCAATTAACATACAGTCTGCATGTAAACCGAATTAACATACAGGCTGCATGTATGCAACACGATTTCGCGCGTCGTTCCAACCGCGACCGCACCGAAGCGACGCGCGCCCACCTGATTGCCGCGGCGCGAAAGCTGTTCACGGAGAAATCCTATTTCGAGACCGGCACGCCGGAGATCGTCGCCGCCGCCGGCGTGACGCGCGGCGCGCTCTACCATCATTTTGCTGACAAGCAGGCACTGTTTGCTGCCGTGGTCGAGCAGGAGGCGGCAGCGGTCGCCGAGGAGATCGAGCGCGCCTCGCCGCCATCGCTGTTTGCCCATGACGCGCTGATTGCCGGCTCCGACGCCTATCTCGCCGCCATGCGCGCGCCCGGACGCACGCGGCTGCTGCTGCTCGACGGCCCGGCCGTGCTTGGCCGCGCCGCCATGGACGCGATCGACAATCGCCACGGCAACCGCTCTCTGCGCGAAGGGCTGGTCGCGGCGATGCGGGCGCAGACGATGACGAGATTGCCGGCCGAAGCGCTGACCGCACTGCTCGGCTCCGCCTTCGACCGTGCCGCCCTGGCCATCGAGGCCGGCGCCTCGGCCGAGGACTACCGTGCCGTGCTCATGGCGCTGATCGATGGACTGTCTCGTGCTCCTCATCCGGCACCTCGCCCGGTTCGAACTCGTTGAAGCAGCCGAGCTGGCGCTTGAACTGGTCGATCAGCCAGGCCGCCGCCGGCTTCGGGCTGCGATCGCTGCGATGCATGGCAAACAGCGGCGAGCTCACCTCCCTGAAGGATTCGAGGTCGATCTCGACCAGCCGGCCGCTCGCCAGGTCGTCTGATATCAGCCAGCGCGGCAGCCCGCCCCAGCCCAGCCCCTCGCGCATCAGCATATGCTTGGTGCGCACATCCGTGAGCCGCCAGGTACGGTAGGCATAGACGCCGAAGTCGCGCCCCTTGGTGCGCTCCGACTGGTCGGTGACGACAAGTTGGGTGTGTTCGCGCGCATCCTCGATCGCCACCGGTTTCGGCAGCAAGGCCAGCGGGTGGGTGGGGGCGGCGGCCAGCACGATCGACATGAAGCCGATGCGCACAAGGTTCACGTCGACATCGCCCAGCAGGCCGCCAATGCCAAGGTCGGCCTGCCCGCTGACGACATGGTCGGGGATCAGGCCGAGCGTGCCGATGTGCAGCCGCAGCATCACGGTCGGAAACTGCGCCTCGAATGCCTTCAGCACCCGAACCAGCACCGGTGACGGCAGCGTCGCGTCGACCGACAGCGCGACCTCGGCCTCGAGCCCCTGGTGGTGGCCGTCGACGCGCGAGCGGATGCGCTGCAGCACGCCGATCATGCGCCGTGCGTCCTCCAGCATCGCCCGGCCGATCTCCGTCAATTGCGGCTCGCGCGTGCCCTCGCGCTCGAACAGTTTCAGCCCAAGCTGCGCCTCGAGATTGGCGATGCCGTAGCTGATGACGGACTGTGCCCGGTTGAGCTTGCGGCCGGCGGCCGAGAAGCTGCCGGCTTCGGCGACTGTCACAAAGATCTGAAGTTGATCGAGCGTCGGGTTGGGTTGCATCGTTATATCCAATTTATGGATGGATCGTATAGAAAATATAGCAGTTTATTGAATGGATCGAAAGCCCCATATCTGGCGGGACAAATCATTCCAACCGCTGGAGAGAGCCCAAAATGTCCATTCTTCTTGTCACTTCGAGCCCGCGCGGCGCTGCCTCGCATTCGACCCGCATCGCCACCGAATTCGCCGAAAAGCTCGTCGCCGCCGATCCGTCGAACACGCTCGTCGTGCGCGACCTCGTCGCCAATCCGTTGCCGCACATCGATGCCGACTATGCGACGGGCATCTATACCCCGGCCGAAGCGCGCACCCCGCGCCAGGCTGAAGTCGTCGGCGTCTCCGATGTCGTGCTCGACGAGCTGTTCGCCGCCGACACGGTGATCCTGGCCACCGGCTTCATCAACTTCAACATCTCCTCGACCCTGAAGTCATGGGTCGACCACATCTCCCGCTCCGGCAAGAGCTTTGCCTATGGCGAGAACGGCCCCAAGGGTCTGGTCACCGGCAAGAAGGTCTATATCGTGCTGGCTTCCGGCGGCATCTATTCGGAAGGTGCGGCCGTGCAGTTCGATCACGCCATTCCCTACCTGCGTGGCGTGCTCGGCTTCCTCGGCATGACCGATGTCGATGTCATCCGCATCGAAGGCGTCGGCATGGGTCCTGACGCGGTGACAGCAGCGCTTGCCAAGGCGACCGCCAAGGTCGACGCCGTTGTGGCCGCCAGCCGGGACGTCGCGGCTGCCGCGTAAACAGCCGAGATTTGTCCGCATCGAAGGCAGGCGTTCGCGCCTGCCTTTTGCGTTCTAGCCGATGAGGTGCCTCAGCAGACCAGCGGCGCTGACCCCGATCAGCACGGTCGGCAGCATGGAAAACCGCGTGGCGGCTGCCAGAGTAACAGCCAGCGCCAGAAGATCCGCCGGGGACTTCGATACGAAGGCCGGTGCGATGACAGAGATCAGCACGCAGCCGGGCGCAGCTTCCATCACAGCCGTGGCACGGGCGCCCAGCGTGCGGTTGCGCAGGACGACATAGCCGCCGATCCGCGTCAGGTAAGTGACGCCGGCCATCAGCACGATGGTGAAAGGGGTCGTTGCATCGATCATGCATCACCCGCCATCAGCCAGGCCGCGACCAGACCCGACATGGCGCCGGCGGCGACATACCAGGCACCGGGAACGAAGAGATAGACCAGTGCTGCAACGACCAGGCTGACCAGCCAGGGCCGCGCCGCCGCCATACCCGTCCACATGCCGCGCATCAGCACCAGGAAGACAGCCGGGAACGCCATGTCAAAACCATAGGTCTCGACATGGCCAAGCATCGGACCGAGCAAGGCACCCAGCGTGGTGAAGGCCACCCAGGTGAGATACATCGCCAGCGCCGCGCCCATATAGTAGCGCGGGCTGAAGGCCGGCGTGATGCCGGCTGCAGCACGCAGTTTGGCATCGGCCAAGCCCAGCGCCCAGCTTTCATCGCACATAAGGAAAAGCGCCGGAAACACCTTGCGCCGTGGCAGGTCGCGCAGGAACGGCGCCAGTGCCGCCCCCATCAGCAGGTGACGGCTGTTGACCAGGAAGGTGATGGCGACGATGAGCACGATGTGCGGCGGCGACGTCCACAACTGGATCGCCGCGAACTCCGAACCGCCGGCGAAGTTCAGCCCTGTCATGGCAGACAGTTCGACCGTGCTCAAGCCTTTCTGCGTGGCCTGGGCGCCAAGCACCAGCGCATAGGGGATGGTGCCGAACAGCACCGGCGCGCAGGACGCCACGCCACGGCGGAATTCGGATTTCGAACCATCTGCCACCGTCTCGACTGCCTGTGAAATGCTCATGTGTCTTCATCGGCTGACCTCGCGGCCGCCGCTTCCCTGCGTTTGAAATCAACTGATGTCGGCAGCAAACATACCGAAATCGGTCCGCAATTTGGTTGCGGAGATTGTTGTATTTCGTCGAATTCTGGCATTTTATGTTACAAATTTTCGAATAGATGGAATCTGTAGCCATGAAGCTGGATGAGATCGACAAGCGGATTCTGCGGGCGCTGCAGCGCGACGGCCGCATGGCCAACAATGATCTGGCCAATGAGGTCGGGCTGTCGCCATCGCCTTGCCTGCGTCGCGTGAAGCTGCTGGAGGAAGCCGGTGTCATCGACCGCTACGTCGCCGTGCTCAACCCGGCCAGCATCGGCAAGGGTCTGACCTTCTTCACCCGCATCTGGCTGAAGACGCAGGACGAAGACACGATCGAGCATTTCGCCACCGAAGTCGCCAAGCTGCCGCAGGTGATGGAGTGCTATCTGATGCTCGGCGATTGCGACGCCATGGTGCGCGTGGTGGCGGCCGGCATCGACGACTACCGCCGCTTCCAGTCGGAGCATCTGAGCCGCATCAAGGGCGTGCAGAACGTCAAGACCGACGTCCCCAGCCAGACGATCAAATACACGTCGGAACTGCCGATCTGACCGGCGCCCGCGGCGGTCTCTTGGCGCGCGCTAGGGCAAAGCCTCAAGTTTTCCGCAATGGTTTTCGATATGCTTGGTTTGGATTCTGCTGAACCATCCGCACCGACCGGCCCACTGTAATTGTACTGCCGAAAGAAGCAGCTTCAGCAGGTCAAAAATCCGGCTCGGTCTTAGCCCACCGATAGCGTGTGACATCATGCTCTATGGTTTTGAATCGGACAGATTCAACCGCGTGAACCTTTATGGAATCGGCCTCGATCCGAAGCGTAGTTTCGCGATGATCGCCTATCGGAGGCTCTACCCAATCGAAATCCAACGGATCATAAGGGCCATCGGTTTTGGGTTGATCTGGCTCCGGCTTCGGTATTCTTTCGATAACGGTATATTCGCGCTCCCAACCTTCTTCATACTGGCGGGCAGTACTGGCTTCGATCTCTGTGCCGACCGGGATGTCCATCGCCTCACATCGTGAGGCTTTGTAAAAGAGCACGGCATTCAGACCCACACTGCCTGCCTGGACCGACGGGAACAGAATGCCGTCGAGTGGCACCTTGCCTTCGGTCGCGAGATAGTCGGCGATCGCCTGTGTTGGCAAGTATTCAGAATCCTGATCATCCGGCATAACGGGTCGCGCCATTCTCGCAGACAACGAACGAAGGAACATCATGCGCCCCAAGCGATATGCATATTGCGGATCAAACACACTGCCATTCTCATGCACATATTTGAGCGCGTTGAGATTGAGTAGTTTCAGCGGACGGACAATGGCGAAGCGGGAAATAGCAACCTGACTGCCGACTGGCGGGCGCACTTCGGCCAGAGCGATTTCGGGATCGGTCGCACCATAAAAAGTCGATATCCCCTTGGCATTCATACGGCCTGCGGTGGCAACACCTGGAGGCGGCGCGGCGAGCTCCAAGTCAGGACGTTCCAAGGCCCTGACTAGCTTGGCATCAGACTGGAAGGCACGTGCCCGATAAAGATGCGTGAATTGCGTTCCCGGTCCTGCCTCTTCAATCAGCGGTTTGCCGTCACGCGTCCGCATTTCATCAATGTGGTCGAACAGTTCCGCAAGCTGGGTAGCTCCGGTTCGGCTGAAAAAGCGTGCTTCGGTTTTTATGCTCTTCTCGAATGAGCGCCAGCTTGCCTGCCACTCCTCATCGCCCGGCATAATCTCTTCATAATGCAGGTCGTCCGCAAACGCAGTCTCTTCCCCCATAGCGGCCGCATCGAAATCGCTGTGCTTGTCTGCGAGGATGGATTGAATATCGGTCGCCGCTGCCTCGGAGATGTTCGCCGCGTTCATGATGGCATACACAGTCGATTCTCCTCTAGGCTCCCAGTCGTAGGTGCTTTCGGGATCATTGTGCATAGCCCGCTCGTATCCGCTGGGCTCGCTGGGGGTCCTTGAATAGTGGCTGTCGAATGCCCGCTCGACCGACTCTGCAACCTCATCAAGCGTGAAGGACTTACCCTCCTCGTTGCAGTAACGACATACCCGATCTGTGCCATGCTTTTCGATCTCAGCGCGAAGATAAACCTCGCTGACGCAACTTGCGCAGATCGCCTCGTCCCCCAGGTCGTCAACTTCCCAATGCTTCATGTCGCCTCCGTACCTTCGGAGACTATCAGGCTGACTGGCAGTTTGCAGTATCGATGACTGCGTCCCTTCGCATGGGCGGAGTTTTGGGACGGGATGAAAGCGGGCTGTCCTGTTGTCCAAAGCGATCCGGCCGGCTGAAACAGTGCTCTTTCAGACTGGATAAAAAATGCAACCGGATTGTAGGATCGAACCCGGTGTCGGCGTCCTTCGGGTGCAAGCAGCGCGCAGCGCTGCCCTCTGGCATGGGAGATTTGAATGAGCTTTTCCTATCGTTGGGTCATCGTCGCGGCTGGCGCGCTGATGTCCTGTGTCGCCATCGGGACGATGTTTTCGCTGGCGATCTTTCTCGAGCCGATGGCGATCGACACCAACTGGTCGCGCGCCGGCATTTCGAGCGCCATGACGCTCAACTTCCTGGTGATGGGCCTTGGCGGCTTCGCCTGGGGCGCGATATCGGACCGTTTTGGCGCCCGCATCGTCGTGATGACCGGCGCGGTTCTGCTCGGGCTGGCGCTGGTGCTGGCCAGCCGGGCCGGTTCGCTGCTGAGCTTCCAGATTACCTATGGCGTGCTGGTCGGCCTCGCGGCAAGCGCCTTTTTCGCGCCGATGATCGCGCTGACCACAGGCTGGTTCGACACCAACCGTAGCCTCGCCGTCTCGCTGGTCTCGGCAGGCATGGGCGTGGCGCCGATGACGATTTCGCCCTTCGCCCGCTGGCTGATCTCCGCCTATGACTGGCGAACCGCCATGTTCGACATCGGCATTACCGCCTGGCTATTGCTGTTGCCGGCGGTGCTGCTGGTGCGCCAACCACCGAAGCCCGTCATGGCCGATACCGGCTCCGCGCCGGTTGCCGAAGGCGCCGGCCTGACGGTCGGCAAGGCGCTGCGCTCACCGCAGTTCATCGTGCTGGGGCTGACCTTCTTTGCCTGCTGTGCGGCGCATTCCGGCCCGATCTTCCATATGGTCAGCTATGCCATGCTGTGTGGCGTCGCCCCCATGGCAGCGGTCTCGATCTACAGTGTCGAAGGCCTGGCAGGCCTCGGCGGCCGGCTCTTCTACGGCGTGCTGGCCGACCGGCTGGGCGTCAAGCCGGTGCTGATCGCGGGCCTGGCGATCCAGGCGATCGTCATTGCCGCCTATCTCTCGATCAGCCGGCTTGAGCAGTTCTACATGCTGGCCGTTATCTTCGGTGCCACCTATGGCGGCGTCATGCCGCTCTATGCGGTGCTGGCGCGCGAATATTTCGGCCAGCGCATCCTCGGCACCGTGTTCGGCGCCGCCACCATGCTGTCCAGCCTCGGCATGGCGCTGGGCCCGCTTGCCGGCGGCATGGTGTTCGACGCCTACGCCAACTATTCCTGGCTGTTCATCGGCTCGGCTCTTATCGGGCTCGGCGCGGTCGGCATCGCCATCGCGTTTCCGCCGCTACCGCGCAGGGAGTTCCAGCCGGCGTAGTCCGGGTCGATTTCCCAAACCTTGCTGGCCAGGCGCGCAATCAGCCTGGCCCGTTCGGTTCACTGCGGATTCCCCCTTGCGCGAGGCAGTTTACGGCCAACGTTTGCACCAAGCGATCTCGACTGAGCTCGCGCATCCAGTCCACGCCAGAGAGGACACCCTGATGGTCGAACATCCGAGTGGAAGCGAAAGCAACAGAATTGCCGCAAGCGCTGTTGCCGACGACGATCCGCGTCTCGCATTCATTTATCAGGAAGCAGTGAGAGGTCTCACGCAACAGCAAACCCTTGTGGAGAACATGAGCAGCCGCGCCGGCAGCCTTGTCTTCGCCACCGCCTTCGCAAACTCGTTGCTTGGCGGTGCGGCCCTTTCCAACGGGCTTGGGCCTTGGGACTGGATTGCGGTGGCCCTGCTGTTCGGCATTGGCGGGCTGATCGTCTTCATGCTTTGGCCCTACCACCAATACACATTCCGCTTCGATCCCGAAGAGTTGCTTGATCAATATGTCGACGGCGACAGGCCGACGACGATGTCGGCCATGCGCCGCGCGCTTGCGCTTCGCATCAAGGCGGACATGGCCGGCAACTGGCGAATTATCCAGCGGCTGCGGGTGGCGCTGCAGATTGCGCTGCTGTTTCTGCTGCTCGATATCCTGGCCTGGCTTTTGGCGATTGCAGGCGTTTGAGCCGGAGGGCACACGGGTCCGCCACGGCCCGGCGCTTGAAGGACAGGCAACCCACGATGGATCGAAAAGCTTTCTTGAGCATTTAAGCTTTGGCTAATAGTAGCCCAGGAGAGAACCAATGAAAAAGACGCTGCTCATTTTGAGCCTGCTCATTCCGCTCTCGGCGTGCTCCCGTACCGAACAAGGCGCTGTCGTCGGCGGCTTGGGTGGCGCAGCGGTAGGCGCCGCGGTGGCCGGCGATCCTGTGCAAGGGGCGGTTGTTGGCGGTGCGGTTGGCGCGATAGCCGGGGCCGTCATCGGGCACGCCAGCGAAGCCGGCCAGTGCAGATATCGCGATCAGTATGGCCGGGTTTACGTTGCACGATGCCCGGAGGGTTACTGACCTGGAGGCGCGTGATCTCTTTCGATCACGCGCCTCCTCCGGAGGTGGGATAAGCGATGGGCTATCGGATCAAAGTACTGCTGGGTTGCTGGTTCGCCGTTGCCAGCGCTGCCGCGATGTATGCGGCATCCACCGCCGCGATCTCCGCCGCGCCTGTTGATGCCAAGACGATTGCCGATCACCTCTCATCGGTAAAGTCCATGTCCGGGGACTTCGTCCAGTCGGGTCCAAATGCGGAGAGGACCCGTGGCAGGTTTTTTCTACAACGCCCCGGCAAGATCCGATTCAACTATGCAGGCCAATCAGGGATCAGCGTGATTGCAGATGGCAAATCCCTGGTGGTTTATAACAGAAAGCTGAAGACATCGCGGCTTTATGCTCTCTCGAAGACGCCGCTTAAGCTGCTGCTCGACAATAAGGTCGACTTCTCCGGCAATCGCGTGAAAAGCATCAGGGACGATGGCGCCCAAGTTACCGTCAAGCTGTCCGACAGATCGACCTTCGGCAATTCGAGCATCTCCATGGTGTTCGACAGTAAATCTCTCGATCTGCGCAGATGGAGCCTCACCGACGAGAAGGGACTTACCACAACGGTGACTATATCAAATGTGAAGCAGGGCGTTCGCGCTCCCGAGGGCACCTTCGTGATCGATTACACGGCAAACCGTGAATTCAACACCACCACGAAATAGCCGAAGCCGCGGGCATATTCCCTGGGCCGGAACCAATGCGATTACCAGCGGTTTAGTCCATGAAGGGACCGGAACCGCAAAGGACGCGGCGCAATGATTGAAATTCACAGCATGGAAGCGGCCAAAGCCAGACTGCGTATAAGGAGAGCTGAGCACTCTTTGAAGTGCGCGAACGACTTGCTGGATGAGGAAGGTGGCGTCGCCCTCAATCTGGCATTGTGCAGCCGGATAAGAGCCGCGCAAAGGCACCTGATCGAGGCAAGGGCACGCCTGATGACGATCGATCCCGCCAGGACGAATTGACCCGCTGGTGGTCGCACGTCAACCCCTGAGCGATAGGTCTATCGTGGCGCAAGGCCCGGGCGGCGCTCGGTTCGGCGATGGTCCGGCCCTTACCCAAAAATCCGATCGCCCTGCTCGTCGACCAACTGGATGCCCTTCTTGATCGAGATGTCGACGGCGTCGTCGAGCGGAGAGTTAAAGAAGGTTGTGTCAGACAGACCTAAGGCGATAATAGTTATTCGTGGGTAAGTGGGGCTTTTCAACGTGACAACTCGCCTGGGTCCGCTGGTAACCTTTTGCTTGATCGCCTTTGTCGCCTTGACTGCAACTGCATCGGCCGTCGCAAAGCAGAAAGCGCCCGAAGAATGGCCGATGAACTTCATTCTGGTTCGGAACGGCGATTGCAACGTCAACTGCGTCCAATGGATATCTGCCGAGGGCATAATAAAACCTGATACCGCCAGGCAATTTGAGAAATTTCTGCGGAAACTGAAGGGAGAAAGGCTTCCTGTCGTGTTTCAGTCTGGCGGCGGGAACGTGGATGCGGCGCTCGAAATGGGACACATGATCCGCGCCGCCGGCCTCGAAACTGCGATAGGCAGGACGCAGTTGAACGGCTGCCCGATGCTGGTGCCACGCTGTCCGCAAAAGATGGTCAGGAACGGCTGGTCGGAAGGGGAAGTTCATTCTGGTGGGGCGTACTGTTTCTCGGCCTGCCCATGGGCCTTGGCTGGGGGCCAGGTCCGCGCCGCAGCTGCCAATGCCCGGATCGCCGTCCATCAGATAACGAACGGCCGGAAGACACCCCGAATGCACAACGGCAGAAGAAGCCTTGATGAGATTTCGACGGTGCCTGATCCGGCGCTGAAGCAGTTGCTGTCCGACTATTTCGACGAAATGGGCGTCAACAGCGCCGATGTGTTCGCCATGATGGGGCTGGCAACGCCGCAGGGCCTTTATAACGTCTGGGACGCTGAAGCGCTCAAATCAGGCATCATAACGAAAGTCTACTCGTACTCGGAAGAACCGGGCTACGTCATCGGTGGAACGAATGTTGCCGATCCGGCCGATCCCACGCCGGCGGCTACTCCGGTGCCGGCGGTTACCACAATGCCGGACGAACTCATGCATTTACTGCCATAGCAAGGCGGCCTATAGAGTGAGCCGGCTTTGATGGCATTGCGGAGACCCGGCCTTGTTTGGCGTTCCTAACACGCTTGACAGCATCTTCACGCTGATCGGTTGGGCTCATTGCGAGATGCCGAAGATTTCGCCTCGACCGGTCCTGCCTATCCAAAAACCCGATCGCCCTGCTCGTCGACCAGTTGGATGCCCTTCTTGATCGAGATGTCGACGGCGTCATCGAGCCCGGCAAAGCGGTCGGCGCGGATGAATTTGTGTTCCTTCACCACGCCGTCGATCTCCTTGGAGACGACGCCGCAGGTCTGGTACTGGCCATCGGCCTTGTAGGGCGTGGCGCTGATCAGAAAGCCCTTGTGCTCGACCTGCTTGGCTGGCGCTGCACTCGTCGGCTCAGCCGTCTGGGTTCCGCCGCCGCCACCGCCGAAAAGACGCTTCAGAAAAGACATCGGACTTCCTCCAACAGCATTCATCCCGCACCATGTAGAGTGACGCGGGATGAATTTCACTATCGGTCCTTGGGCCAGCGGGCAAGGGCTGCGTCCGGTCGGCTGGACGAGCTTACTTGTGCGACAGCGCTTCCAGCGCCTCGGCGGCGGCTTCGAGGATGGCGATGGCCTCGGCCTGCTTGTCGGCCGGGGCGTCGACGAAGTCGCCCAGAGCCGCGCGCAGCCGGTGACGGACTGCGCGGAATTCGTCGCGCGCTTCCGAACGATCCCCGCGGCCGCCACGACGCCCGCCCTCTTCGCTCTCGTCGTTCCAGCCGAACCAGTCGCGCGCCTTGGCCATTTTGCGGCCGAAGCGCTCGAGATGGTCGAGCACGCCGTCGATCATCTCGCGGTTGTCGGCGAGATGCGCCTGGCCCGCCTCGGTGATCGAAAACACCTTCTTGTTGCCGTCGGCGGCGGAGGCGGCATAGCCGGCCTCTTCCAGGAAGGTCAGCGTCGGGTAGACCACGCCCGGGCTCGGGCTGTAGATGCCGCTGGTGCGCTCTTCCAGGGCCTTGATGATGTCGTAGCCGTGACGCGGCGCTTCGGCCAGCAGCGACAGCGTGATCAGCTTGAGGTCGCCGTCGGCCAGCATGCGTCCGGCGCGGAACATGTCGCCCGGACCGCCGCGCCCGCCACCACGGCCGCCGTGGCCGAACGGGCCAAAGCCGCCGCCCCCTCTGCCACCGAATTTGCCGGCCATGTGCATGAACATGCGCTCGCCGAAATGACCGCGCCCGAAATGATTGTGTTTGTGCATTGATTGCTCCTTGAGTTGTATCGTACGATATATCTTAATTAGGCAAGTCAATCGATGGAGTCAAGATATATCTTACGATGTATCTGAATGCAGCACCAGCGGGCTCGATTTTCCAGTCTCGGCCGCTTCGTTGCGAACGGCGGCCACCGATAAATTCGGCTACCAGCGCCCCTTGCGCCGGTTCCAGGCATAGAGAAGATCGGCAAAGCGATCGTAGGCAAAGCGTGTCAGCGGCAAGGCAACCGGATTGCCGAACAGCGTCGCCAACCAGCCCTCGCCCGGCGTGACCTTCCATACCGCGATGGCGACATCGGCGCCGACCAGCAGTCGGCCCTCGGCATCGGTGGCGTGCAGCCGGCGGCGGATATCCTCAAGCGACGCGCCAAATCCGGCTAGCGCTGCCGGTTCAAGATTGATGTCTCGGAACTCGATCCGCCCAGCCTTGACCGCTTCGATCAGCCGCCGCTTCTGCCTGCTGATCCCGGCATCGCAGACCGGGCAGCGCGTATTGTACCAGACGGTCAGCATAGTTCCGGCATTTGGTTGGTAGCGCAAACTTGAAGGACCACGAACGATCGGGCGCCGTCAAGACGTCGCTCGGTCGCTCGCGCGAAGGAGAATGTATCGGGCCAGCCGGTCCGGCCCTTCCGCTACAGGCTCTATCCGAGCGAGGTGACGATCTCGCGGTAGGCCAATTCGGGAAAGGCCTTCAGCGTCCGCGTCCTGACATTGCCGGCTGCCGCCAGCATCAGCGAGAAGCGCGCCAGCACCGCGTCGTCGGGCGCTTCGACCATCGCCACCATGTCGTATTCGCCCATGGTCAGGTAGAACGCCTTGAACGATCCGCCCATGTCTCCCAGCTGCTTTCTGGCGGCGTCGAGCCGCTTCGGTGACTCGCGCACGTTTCTGGCACCCTGCTCCGTCCAGTTCATCAGCACGATGTAGCTTGTCATGGCACACCTCCCTCCGGGGCCACGGAGCACGGCGGCTTCGCCGGGGCGGGCATCCGGGTTATCGCCCAGAAATGCATCCGACAGCGAAATTATCCTCCCGAAGGGCCCGGCCCGCAAGAGTGCGCCCCACAAACAAAAAAGGGCGCCATCGGCGCCCTTGAACTCTTTGCATCGGTAAGTCTCAGCTATCCAGGAAACTGCGCAGCTTGCGCGACCTGCTCGGGTGCTTGAGCTTGCGCAGCGCCTTGGCTTCGATCTGGCGGATACGCTCGCGGGTAACCGAGAACTGCTGGCCGACTTCTTCCAGCGTGTGGTCGGTGTTCATGCCGATACCGAAGCGCATTCTGAGCACGCGCTCCTCGCGCGGCGTCAGCGAGGCCAGCACGCGCGTGGTGGTCTCGCGCAGATTGGCCTGGATCGCCGCGTCGATCGGCAGGATCGCCATCTTGTCCTCGATGAAATCGCCCAGATGCGAATCCTCCTCGTCGCCGACCGGCGTTTCGAGCGAGATCGGCTCCTTGGCGATCTTCAAGACCTTGCGTACCTTTTCGAGCGGCATGGCAAGCTTTTCGGCCAGTTCTTCCGGCGTCGGCTCGCGGCCGATCTCGTGCAGCATCTGGCGCGAGGTGCGCACGATCTTGTTGATCGTTTCGATCATGTGCACCGGAATGCGGATGGTGCGCGCCTGATCGGCGATCGAACGCGTGATCGCCTGCCGGATCCACCATGTCGCGTAGGTCGAGAACTTGTAACCACGGCGGTATTCGAATTTGTCGACCGCCTTCATCAGGCCGATATTGCCTTCCTGGATCAGGTCGAGGAACTGCAGGCCGCGATTGGTGTATTTCTTGGCGATTGAGATGACGAGGCGCAGATTGGCCTCGACCATTTCCTTCTTGGCGATCGCCGCTTCGCGCTCGCCCTTCTGCACCTGGTTGACGATCTTGCGGAATTCCAGGATCGAGATCGCCGTTTCGGTGGCGAGGTTCTGGATCTCGGCGCGCAGGTCCTTGATCGCATCCTTCTCGTTCTTGGTGAATTCCTTCCAGCCGCGCGAGGTCAGGTTGCCGATCGAGCGCGTCCAGTTCGGGTCGAGCTCGGAACCCTGATATTCCTTCAGGAACTCTTCGCGACGCACGCCGTAGCTTTCGGCGAGCCTGAGCAGCTTGCCTTCGTTCTGCACCAGGCGCTTGTTGATGTCGTAGAGCTGCTCGACCAGCGCCTCGATGCGCGCCGTGTTGAGCGACAGCGACTTCACCGCCTTGATCAGCTGGTCCTTCAGCTCCTTCAGCCGGCGATCCTGGCTGGGCGACAGCGTGCCGGCCGCGGCCAGACGGTTCTCGACCTGCTGATCCTGCAGCTTGCGCAGCTTTTTGTAGGTGTCGGCGATAACGTCGAGCGTCTCCATCACCTGCGGGCGGAGTTCCGCTTCCATCGCGGCCAGCGACAGGCTTGCTTCGTCCTCGTCTTCGTCGTCGTCATCCGTCAGCCCACGCGTATCGGCGCCGACATTGGTGATGTCGTCTTCGTCGTCGCGCGAACGGCGCGGCTTGTCCTCGACCTTGGCTTCCTCGACGCGCTCGACCACCGGCGCCTGCTTGGCCTCGGGGCCGGCATAGGTGGCTTCGAGATCGATGATCTCACGCAGCAGGATCTTGGATTCGTTGAGTTCGTCGCGCCAGATGATGATGGCCTGGAAGGTCAGCGGGCTTTCGCACAGACCCGCGATCATCGTCTCGCGACCGGCCTCGATGCGTTTGGCGATGGCAATTTCGCCCTCGCGCGACAAAAGCTCCACCGAGCCCATCTCGCGCAGATACATGCGCACCGGATCGTCGGTGCGATCGGTCGGTTCTTTCTTGGTGGTGGTGGCGGCAACCGCGGTGCCGGTCTGCTCAGCCAGCTCGTTGGCGTCTTCCTCGGCATCGGCCGCGGTGTCGGCGGCCTCGGGCTCCTCGCCCTGCTCGTCGTCCTCGACCACGTTGATGCCCATGTCGGACAGCATCGCCATCGTGTCCTCGATCTGCTCGGAGGTCACTTCCTCTGAGGGCAGCACCGAATTCAGCTCGTCCATGGTGACATAGCCGCGCTTCTTGGCGGCCTTGATCATCTTCTTGACAGCATCATCGGAAAGGTCGAGCAGAGGGCCATCGGTGGCGCCTTCGCGTTCGGTTTCGACCTCTTCCTTTTCCTTTGTCGCCATAGTCTTTATCTTCTCCTAGCGGCCGAACTTCAAAGCCGCGTAAGCTGTCGGACCAGTCAAATCGGATGCGCTCGCTTATGAAACGCGCTTCACCGGGCCAGTAACTGCATCAACTCGTTTCGTTTGGTGTATGTCGTTGCCCCAAAACCGGGTTTCCCCTTTTTGGGCGACATCCATTAAGTCCAGATTAACCCTGATATCTGTGGCAGGCGGGCTGCCTGTCCAGTGACCAGTACCTCACATCGCTTATTTCCCGTCGACGCGGGTTCGGGTTAACGTTTCGAATCGTCCTGATTCCGCCAATCTGCCAGAAGGTCAAGCGCCTCTCGCATGATTCGCATGAAAAAAGCGAATCAATTACCCGACTTAGCCCGTTACGCGCCATTTCGACGCGCAACGACGCTTTCTCAATTCACTCGCTTCCAACTAAGCTCGCCCTGCCCTGCCCGAGGAGACGCCAAACCCTTCGATCAGCGCTTCCGTGGCTTGCACATCCTGGAATTGCGCCTGAATTTCGATCAGGTGCCGGTAGTTTTCGTCTGTGGGATCGGTGGCGAGCGCCGCTTCCGCCTGTTTCAGTTCCTTATGTAAGGTGCGCGCGCTGCGCTGCAAGTGCAGCGCCTGGCTGAAAGCATCGCGGGCATCTTCAAGGGCGGCGGTCTCCAGCGCCGGCCATTGCCGCATCCGCCGGATCAACCCGACGGCCCGCTCCCAGATCTCGGCGCAGCCGGCGCGTTCGATCGTCGCAATCACCGCCTGCCGGTCATTGGCCATGTCATGCGCCATTGCATCGAGGATTGCCGCATGCAGCCGCCTCAGATCGGAGTTGGCGAGATCGAGAAACTCGATATGGGCGAAATTCTCGTCGATCAGTGCCGGATGGTTGACCAATGCGACGATGATCGTCGCCTCGCGCACCGACATCCCCTCGCCGCCGCGTTTGACCAAAGCCGACTGGCCGAGACTTTCGGTGATCGCAATGCGGCCGCCACCGCTCTTGGCGAACTGCCCGCCGGGAGCGGCTGCCTTGCCCTGGCCCGGGCGCCCATCCTGGCGGCCGCTTTGCCTGGTGCCGCGCTGCGAGCCGAAGAAGCTCAACACGCGCTCGCGCATCTCCTGTTGATAATGGTAGCGGAGACTTTCATCGCGGATGCGGCTGGTCAGTTCGCGCAGCGTCTTCTCAAGCTCGGCCCGCCGCTCCGGCGTGTCGAAGACGCCGCCCGCCGTCTCACGCATCCATAAAAGATCGACCAGCGGCCGCGCCTCGGCCAGAACGCTACGAAACGCATCCGGTCCTTCGGCCTTGACCAGATCGTCGGGATCCTTGCCTTCCGGCAGCAGCGCGAAACGCGCCGAGCGGCCGGCCTGCACCGACGGCAGCGCCATGTCGGCGGCCCGCCACGCGGCCTTCAACCCGGCCTTGTCGCCGTCGAAGCACAACATCGGCTCCGGCGCCATGCGCCACAGCAGCTCGAGCTGGTTCTCGGTAAGCGCGGTGCCGAGCGGCGCCACGACATTCTCGAAGCCGGCCTGTGCCAGCGCGATGACATCCATATAGCCTTCGACGGCGATGACCGTGCCGCCCTTGGCCAAGGCCTTGCGGGCGCGGGCGAAATTATAAAGCACGTTGCCCTTGTGGAAGAGCTCGGTGTCGGGCGAGTTCATGTATTTGGCCAGCGCATCGGGCTGCAGCGCGCGGCCGCCAAAGGCGATGATCTTCCCCCTGGAATCCGGGATCGGAAACATGATGCGGTCGCGGAACCAGTCATAGGAAACCGGGATGTCGTCGCCGTGGCGCACCAGTCCGCAGGCCTCGATATCGGCTTTCGGCACGCCCCTGGCGGCGAGATGCTCCTTCAGCGCATTGCGGCTGTCGGGCGCAAAACCAAGCCGGAACGATTGCTGCGTCGCCGGCGTCAGGCCGCGGTCGCGCAGATAGGCACGCGCCTTGGCGCCTTCCGGTCCCTGCAGCCGTTCCTGGAAGAAGGCGGTCGCCATCTCCATGACGTCGGTCAGGCTGGCGCGTTCCTTTTCGCGCCGCTCCTCCTGCGCATCGCGGACCGGCATCGGCACCCCGGCCATGTCGGCGATCTTTTCCACAGCTTCGGGAAAGCTCATCCCGTCCAGTTCGGTGAGGAACTTGAAATGATCGCCCGAGACCGAACAGCCGAAACAATGGTAGCGGCCCTTCTTGTCCTCGCAGTGGAAGGAAGGGCTCTTCTCGCCATGGAACGGGCAGCAGGCCCAATAGTCGCCGCGCGGTGCGTTGGTCTTCTTGCGGTCCCACGCGACGCGCTGGCCGATCACCGATGAAATCGGCACGCGGTCGCGTATCTCGTCGAGGAAGGCGGGTGGAAAGCGCATCGGGGAACTCGTTTCCCGATTATATAATCACGCCCGCGAAATCCGACGACCCTTAATGCGGGCCATACCCGGTTTCCACAGGCAAAAAGAAAGGCGGCCGTAGCGGGCCGCCTCCCTTTTCAATGTCCGGCAAGGTGCCGATTAATGCGCGGCAAGCGCGCCGAAGATGACGCCGGAGAGGATGCCGACCAGCACATAGTCGTTGCCGACGCGGATCCATTCCTGGCCGCGGCCGGGGCGATGCAGGCCGTAGCGGCCATAGTCGCGGATCGGCTGATGGCGCTTCCAGCCGGAATATTTCTGGCCATGCCGCCAGTTGTTGCGCTTCACGACGACGACCTTCTTCTTGTAAACGCGCTTCCTCACATCGCTGTGGTGGCCGGGCTTCTGCCAGTCGACCTGGCTGTAGTTCGACTGCGGCGCGTTCGGCGCATTCAGCGGTGCGGCCTGGCCGGTGAGCGACGTGGCGGCCAGCATCGAGAAAGCGAGTGCGGAAAGGACGATGCGTTTCATGAGAAGTCTCCTTGGTTGTCGATATCGAAGCAGTAGCTGCCCATCGATGAACCGAAACTGAACGCACGCATTACAATTATGTAATGGATTCCTTGATTTACCCAAGGAAGCTGAACATGATCGCAAAGGCAGGAGCCAGTCGCACCGCAAACTCGGCCTATCCGCCGCTTCGCGCCCGCCCAGCAATGCAACCATTTGCGCGTCCGTCCATTTTCCGACACCGCCTGTCGCGCGGCAACGGCCCTTGAAATCGACAAGATTTTATTATCCGGCTAAAATATTCGAGCTATTATAAGTCACCGCCATGAACATGATTCGTTCCCTCGTTTTTCCTTCTGATCGCCACGCAAAACAGGGCGGGCGCCCTGTTTGCATGCGGGGGACGAAATGAGCGGGTCCGTCGTCCTTCTGCATCTGGCCGGCGCCGTGGCGCTGATGCTGTTTGCCACCCGCATGGTGAAGACCGGCGTTGAACGCGCCTATGGCGACGTGCTGCGCCATCGCCTCCGCGCCACCATGCGCAATCCGATCATGGCGGTGCTGGCCGGCACCGGCCTTGCCATCGCCCTGCAGAGCTCCACCGCCGTCACGCTGCTGGTCGGCTCCTTCGCCGGCTCTGGCATCGTCTCTGGCGCCGCGGGCCAATTGGCGGTGCGCGGCGCCGAGATCGGCTCGGCGCTGGTGGTCAAGCTGCTGACCTTCGACCTCACCTTGCTGGTGCCGCTGTGCCTGATCACCGGCACGGTCATGTTCATGGCCACCGAGCGGCGCGACTGGCGCCAGTCCGGCCGCATCCTGGTCGGCATCGGCCTTCTGATCCTGTCGCTGGAGATGATCGGCCAGGCATCGGAGCCCCTGCGCAACAGCCAGCTCATGCCGGTCATCATCAACTACTTCTCGACCGATTCCATCACCGCCTATCTGCTGGCGGCACTGATCACCTGGCTGTTCCAGTCGAGCATCGCGGCGGTGCTGTTGATGGCGACGCTGGCAGGCCGTGGCCTGATCACGCCCGAACTTGGCGTCGTTCTCATCCTTGGCGTCAACCTCGGCTCCTCGATCATCGCGCCGATGCTGACCCGCTCGTCGAGCCCCGAAGTGCGCGTCGTGCCGATCGGCAATCTCCTGATGCGCGGGCTTGGCTCGCTGGTCATGCTGATCCTGGTCATGATCTTCAGGCCGCACTTCGCCTTTCTCGGTTCGACGGCGGCGGACCAGATCGTCAATGCCCACATCCTGTTCAATGTGCTGATCCTGCTCGCCGGCCTGCCGCTGGCAGGCTTCGTCTACCGCGCTTCGGAGAAGATCGTCGCACTTGGCACCAAGCCCGTGCCGGCCGCCTCGCTTGACGTCGTCGAGCTGTCCGCGCTCAACGAAAGCGCGCTCGACGTGCCGAGCCAGGCGCTGGCCAATGCCACCCGCGAGGTGGTGCGGGTCTGCGAGACGATCGAGATCATGCTCAAGCGTATCATCGAACTCTATGAAAGTGCCGACGCCGACAAGATCAAGGCGCTGGCCGCACTCGACGACCGCGTCGACCGCAAGCACGCCGCGATCAAGCTCTACCTCGCCAAACTGACCAGGAACCCGCTGACCGAGGACGAGGCGCTGCGCTGCCAGGAACTGATCGGCGCCTGCGTCAAGCTCGAGCAGGTCGGCGACATCATCGTGCGCAACATGCTGGTGCATGTGAAGAAGAAGTTCGAGCGCGGACTGGAATTCACCGACGAGGGCTGGGCCGAGTTGTGCGCCTTCCATGGCTCGGTTCTGGCCAATGCGCGGCTTGCCTTCAACGTTCTGGTGTCGCGCGATCCCGAGACCGCCCGTCAGCTGGTGCTGGAAAAGGACCGGCTGCGCGACCGCGAAAAGGAAACCAGCGCCAGCCATTTCGTGCGGCTGCGCGACGGCACCGCCAAGAGCGTCGAAACCAGCTCGATCCATCTCGACACCATCCGCGACCTGAAACAGATCAATTCGCTGCTGGCCTCGATGGCCTATCCGGTGCTTGAAGAGCGCGGCCTGCTGACGGGGTCGCGGTTGAAGGCGAGCTGAGAAGCGCCACTTTCCCTTCTCCCCTGGGGAGAAGGGAAGCGGCTGCTCGCATCCAATTCAAGAAAACCTAAACTCGCGACAAAAATTTCTGGATTGCCCGCAAAGCCCATCCGTGGTTTGAGGCGCTTCCAGCTAAGGCTTCTCCATGTCGCTTCCGCTCATCGCCCTGTTCATCGCCGCCTTTGCCTTCGGCACCACCGAATTCGTCATTGCCGGCGTGCTGCCGCAGGTGGCGCAAGGCCTGGGCGTCTCGGTTCCCTCCGCCGGCTATCTCGTCTCCGGCTATGCCGGCGGCATCGCCATCGGCGGCCCGCTGCTGGCGCTCGCCACCAAGTCATTGTCGCGCAAGACCTTGCTGCTCGGCCTCGCCATCGCCTTCACCATTGGCCAGGCGGCTTGCGCGCTGGCGCCCGATTTCACCTCGATGCTTCTGTTGCGCATTGCCGTGGCGGTCGCGCATGGCGCCTATTTCGGCGTCGCCATGGTCGTCGCCGTCGGTCTCGTGCGCGAGGACCAGCGCGGCATGGCTGTCGCCGTCATCCTGTCCGGCCTCACCGTCTCCAACGTCATCGGCGTGCCGGCCGGCACCGCAATCGGCAACATCTGGGGCTGGCGTGCGACTTTCTGGGTGATGTGCGCGCTGGGTGTCGCGGCAACGCTTGCCATGGCAACCCTTTTGCCGCGCACCACCGGCTCATCGGCCAAGCCCGCCGGCTTCGCCCGCGAGGTCCGCGTGCTGGCCCGCCAGCAGGTCTGGACATCGCTGATCCTGATGCTGATGCTGATGATCGGCCAGTTCGGCCTGTTCACCTACATCACCCCGACACTGCTGGAAGTCACCGGTCTCGACGAGAACCTGGTGCCGTGGGTGCTGCTGCTCAACGGCGTCGGCGCAACCCTTGGCGTCTTCCTCGGCGGCAAGCTCTCCGACTGGAAGCTGATGCCGTCATTGATCACCATGCTGGCCCTGCAGGCGGTGACGCTTGGCGTCATCTATGCCGTCAGCCCCTATCCCCTGCCGATGGTTGTGGCGATCGTCATCTGGGGCGGTCTCAACTTCGCCATCGGCACGCCGATCCAGACCCGCATCCTGGCCTGGACCGCGGACGCCTCGAACCTTGCCTCGTCGCTCATTCCCTCCGGCTTCAATGTCGGCATCGCGCTGGCCGCTTCGTTGGGCGCCGCGATGCTGAACAGCGGCTATGGCTACCGCAGCCTGCCGCTGCTGGGCGCCATCGCCATGCTGGTTGCCGTGGCAGTGGCGCTCGCCTCTTATGTCTGGGAAGGGCGCAGCAACGCCACGCCGCCGCTGACAGCCCCAGCCGAGTAGATCACGATCCGGAAAAGTGGACGCCGGTTTTCCGAAAAGATCGCGATCAACCAAAAACACTTCACCCGCGCCAGCGCAGCAGGCGCATGGCGTTGGCGGTGACCAGCACGGTCGCGCCGGTATCGGCCAGGATCGCCGGCCACAGGCCGGTGATGCCCAAAATGGTGGTGACCAGGAACACCGCCTTCAGCCCCAGCGCCACGGTGATGTTCTGGCCGATATTGGCCATCACCGCCCGCGACAGTTTCACCATACGCGCGACGTCCATGACGCGGCCGTGCAGGATCGCCGCGTCCGCGGTCTCCAGCGCCACGTCGGTGCCGCCGCCCATGGCAATGCCGATATCGGCGGCCGCGAGCGCCGGCGCGTCGTTGATGCCGTCGCCGACCTTGGCGACCTTGAAACCCTCGCGCTGCAATTCGCCGACGATGCGCTGCTTGTCCTGGGGCAACAGGTCCGCCCGCGCCTCGATGCCGAGCGAAGCGGCGATGGCTTGCGCCGTGCGGCGGTTGTCGCCGGTCAGCATCACCGCGCGGATGCTCTCGGCCTTCAGCGCCGCGATCCCGGCCGCAGCATCCGGCCGCGGCTCGTCGCGCATGGCAATCAGCCCGGCCACCACGCCATCGGCGACCAGCACTGACACCGTCTTGCCCTGGCCGTTGAGGCTGTCGACGGCGAGGCGCTGCGCTTGCGTCATGTCGGCGCGTTCGCCCGCCGCCTGGCCGGAGCCGAGGAAGACGGCGACGCCGCCAACGCTGCCCTCGACACCCTTGCCCGAGATTGCCTTCGCCGCGAGAGCCGGCGGCACCGGCGCCTTGTCGGCCTTGGCCCGGTCCAGGATCGCCATCGCCAACGGATGGCTGGAGCCCTGCTCCAGTGCTGCCGCCAGCGCCAGCACGGTGCGTTCATCCCTTCCATACGCCACGATGTCGGTGACGGCAGGCTTGCCTGCGGTCAGCGTGCCGGTCTTGTCGAAGGCGACCGCCGTGATCCGGCGAAAGCCTTCCAGCACCGCACCGCCTTTCATCAACAGGCCACGCCGCGCACCGGTCGCAAGGCCCGCGGCGATCGCCGCCGGGGTCGAGATGACCAGCGCGCAGGGGCAGCCGATCAGCAGGATCGCCAGGCCCTTGTAGATCCATTCGTTCCAGTCGCCGCCGGCAAGCAGCGGCGGCAACAATGCCACCAGCGCACCGACCGCCAGCACCGCCGGCGTGTAGGTGCGCGAGAAGCGATCGATGAAGCGCTCTGTCGGCGCCTTGGCCTCCTGCGCCTCCTCCACCAGCCGCACGATTCGGGCGATGGTGTTGTCGGAAGCGGCCGCCGTCACCCGCACCTTGAGCACGCCATCGATGCTGATCGTGCCGGCAAAGACGGCGTCCGCAACGCCCTTGCGCTTCGGCGTGCTCTCGCCGGTCACCGGCGCCTCGTCGATTTCGCTCGCGCCCTCGATGATCTCGCCATCGGCCGGGATGCGGTCGCCCGGCCGCACCAGGATGATATCGCCGACCGCAAGGTCTTCGGCGGGACACTCCGATGTGCCGCCTGCGCGCTCGACCAAGGCCGTCTTCGGCACCAGATCGGCAAGTCCCTGGATGCTCGCCCGCGCCCGGCCGGCGGCGACACCCTCCAGAAGCTCGCCGATCAGGAAGAGCACCACCACGGCGGCGGCCTCTTCAGTGGCACCGATCATCACGGCGCCTATCGCCGCGATGGTCATCAGCATCTCGATCGAAAACGGCGTGCCGGCCAATGCGGCCATCAGCGCGCGCCGTGCGATCGGCACCAGGCCGACCAACAGCGCGGCCAGGAACACCCCGCGTTCCGCCACCGGGAACAGATGGCCGATGCCGTATGCGGCGAGAAGCGCTGCCGCGCAGGCGAGCGTCAGCACCGCCCGGCGGGAACGCCACCACGCCTGCCCCGTCTCGGAATGGCCATGATCGGGATCGGGATCGTGGCTCGCATGATCGTGGCCTTCATGGTCATTGTGGACGTGATCGGCGTGCGCCTTGTTTGACATCGGCGATACATGTGCCTCGGCCCTGACGATGCCGTAGCCGAGCCGAGCAACCTGCTGCAGCACCCTGTCTTCCGGCAACGCGCCGCCATGGCTGACCGTCATGCTGGCACCGGTCACCGAAACCGAGACATCGGCGACGCCGTCTAGGCGACGCCCCGCCGTATCGATCTTGGTTGCGCAAGAGGCGCAATCCATGCCGCCGATCTTGAACCGCGTCTGCCTGATTTTTACCTGGTCGAGGGGCGCCGTCATCACATCACCTGTCTGTCTTGCCCGCGCGGCGTCGCCGCATGGGTCTTGAACGCTGATGTCAGGCACTGTAATTGCTCTAGTCACTAGAGCTTCAAGAGGCAATTCATGTTTTCGATCGGTGATCTCTCGCGCCGCACCGGGGTCAAGGTGCCGACCATCCGCTACTACGAGCAGATGGGCCTTGTTGCCGCACCCGAGCGCTCGGAAGGCAACCAGCGCCGCTATTCCAGGCAGGAGCTGGAGCGGTTGGCCTTCATCCGCCACGCCCGCGATCTCGGTTTCGCCGTCGAGGACATCCGCTCTCTGATCGATTTGAGCGGCCACCCCGAGCAACCCTGCGGCCACGCCGACAAGATCGCCGAGGAGCAACTGATCTCGGTGCGGGAAAAGATTGCCCAGTTGAAGCGGCTCGAGGCCGAGCTCGAACGCATCGCCACGTGCTGCAATGGCCAGACGGTCGGCGATTGCTACGTCATCCGCGCGCTGTCGGATCATGCGCTGTGCGCCGATGAGCATGGTTGAGATACATCCTACAGCTCGATCCGGAACCGCAAGCTTTCCGCTCCGCCATAGGCGGCGTCCTCGAAAAAGCGTTCGACGAGCTTGCCGCCATTGGCCAGGATCACCTTGTGCGAGGCCGGATTGCCCGGTTTGGCGGTGATCTCGACGTGAGCCAGGCCGACCGCCCTCGCCTCCTCCAGCATCAGGCGCAGCGCCTGTGTAGCGTAACCGCGCCGCCGCTTCCACGGCACCACCGCATAGCCGATATGGCCGAGCACATGCGGCGGCAGGTCCGACGTGCCCTTCTGCCAGCGAAAGCCGATCGAGCCCGACGCCTCGCCGTCCCAGATCCAGCGGCGGAAGCCCGGCAGGCGCGGCACCTTTTTGCCGTCGGGCAAGGTGATCGGACCGCCCCTGGCCTGGGGATCATCGAGGTCGGCGAGAAAAGCCACGGGATCCCTTTCGATTGCCGCAAGCTGCTCGCGCGTCGCTTCCAGCAATCGCACATTGTCCGGCGACCAGCCGCGTTCGAGTGCCGCCTTGTAGGACGGCAGATGTTCGAACGCGGGTTTGACGATTTCGATCATGGTGCACCGGTGCAGACGCGATGCCCACAAAATAGCATGCTTGACCAGGGAGGCACGGTCCACCAAAGCGCGGCCCCATACGACAAAGGCCGCGCTCCCATCACTGGAAACGCGGCCCTGGCGTTGTGTCCTTGGGAGGACCGGCGATCCGGCGCGGCCGCGCCGGAGCGCCTTTAGCGATCTCAGGCGATGTCGAAGCGGTCGGCGTTCATCACCTTGGTCCATGCCGCAACGAAATCCCTGGTGAATTTCGCCTTGGCGTCCGCCGACCCGTAGACCTCGGCAAGCGCGCGCAATTGGGCGTGCGAGCCGAAGATCAGGTCGGCACGGGTGCCGGTCCACTTGACCGCCTTGGTCTTGCGGTCACGCGCCTCGTAGACTTCGTCGGAGCCGGCGGCCGGATCCCAGACCGTGTTCATGCTGAGCAGGTTGACGAAGAAGTCGTTGGTCAACGTACCCGGCCGGTCGGTGAACACGCCGTGCTTCGAGTTGGCCGTGTTGGCGCCGAGCACACGAAGACCGCCGACCAGCACCGTCATTTCGGGTGCGGTCAGCGACAGCAATTGCGCCCGGTCGACCAGCATGGCTTCGACCGACATCGGCTGCTTGCCCCTGACATAGTTGCGGAAGCCATCGACTTTCGGCTCGAGCGCGGCAAAGGAATGGACATCCGTCTGTTCCTGTGAAGCATCCATGCGACCCGGCGTGAACGGCACCTTGGCCTCGTGGCCGCCATCCTTCGCCGCCTTCTCGACAGCGGCGACACCGCCGAGAACGATGAGGTCGGCCAGCGAGATCTTTTTCCCGCCGGTCTGTGCCGCGTTGAACTCCTTCTGGATGGCTTCCAGCCTGGCCAGCACCTTCGACAGTTCCGCCGGCTGGTTGACCTCCCAATCCTTCTGCGGCGCCAGCCGGATGCGTGCACCATTGGCACCACCGCGCTTGTCGGAATTGCGGAACGTCGAGGCCGAGGCCCACGCCGTCGAGACCAATTCGGAAACCGACAGGCCCGATGCCAGGATCTTCGCCTTCAGCGACGCAATGTCCTGCTCGCCGACCAGTTCGTGGTCGACCGCGGGGATCGGATCCTGCCAGATCAGCTCTTCCTTCGGCACGAGCGGGCCGAGATAGCGAACGACCGGCCCCATGTCGCGATGGGTCAGCTTGAACCAGGCGCGGGCAAAAGCGTCGGCGAACTGGTCCGGATGCTCATGGAAGCGCCGCGAGATCTTCTCGTAGGCCGGATCGACCCGCAGCGCGAGATCGGTCGTCAGCATGGCAGGCGCGCGGCGCTTGGACGGATCGTGGGCATCCGGCACGGTTCCGGCGCCGGCGCCGCCCTTCGGCGTCCACTGATGCGCGCCCGCCGGGCTCGTGGTCAGCTCCCATTCGAAGTTGAACAGATTGTCGAAGAAGTTGTTGCTCCACTTGGTCGGCGTCGTGGTCCAGGTCACCTCGAGGCCCGAGGTGATGGCATCGCCGGCGATGCCCGTGGCATGCTTGCTCGACCAGCCGAGGCCCTGCGCTTCGATGCCGGCGCCTTCCGGCTCCGCACCCACAAGCGAAGCATCGCCGGCGCCGTGGGTTTTGCCGAAGGTGTGGCCGCCGGCGATCAGCGCCACGGTCTCCTCGTCGTTCATGGCCATGCGGCCGAACGTCTCGCGAATATCGCGTGCCGAGGCCAGCGGATCCGGCTTGCCGTTCGGCCCTTCCGGATTGACATAGATCAGACCCATCTGGACGGCGCCGAGATGGCCCTGGAGTTCGCGGTCGCCGGAGTAGCGCTTGTCGTCGAGCCACTTGGTTTCCGAACCCCAATCGACGTCCTGCTCGGGTTCCCAGACGTCGGCGCGGCCGCCAGCAAAACCGAAGGTCTTGAAGCCCATCGATTCCAGCGCGACGTTGCCGGTGAGGATCAGCAGGTCGGCCCAGGAGATCTTGCGCCCATATTTCTGCTTGACCGGCCACAGCAGCCGGCGCGCCTTGTCGAGATTGGCATTGTCCGGCCAGCTGTTGAGCGGAGCAAAACGCTGCTGGCCGGCCCCGGCGCCGCCACGGCCGTCGCCGATGCGGTAGGTGCCGGCACTGTGCCAGGCCATGCGGATGAACAGCGGCCCGTAATGGCCGAAGTCGGCCGGCCACCAATCCTGCGAATCCGTCATCACCTGGTGCAGGTCCTTGATCACCGCATCGAGATCGAGCGACTTGAATTCCTCGGCATAGTCGAACTCTTCGCCCATCGGGTCCGAAAGGTTCGACTGCTGATGCAGAACGCCAAGGTCCAGTTGGTTCGGCCACCAGTCACGGTTCGTCCTGCTGGAGGATCCGTGCGCAACGGGGCATTTGCCGGCACTGGGATCATCGGTCTGTGCGTCCATGTTCTTCTCTCCGATCGTGGCTGTGTTGAGCTGTTCAACTGCTGCGTGAACAGGGACACAAAAATGTCCCTGTAGGCGGTCCGTTTCATGGCTGGCGCGATGACCTGAGCCCGATACGCGACCGAATATGTTGGATGTCCTGTTGCTGCGGGCATGCGCCTCACCAGGCGGTCCCGGCTGCTCCTCATCTTCGTTACGACTCCTATAGCAAAGCCGCTTGATTAATTTAAGTTGGATTTCCTGATTGCAGCGATAAGATGACATTATGACAAACCTGACGCTGAAGCAGCTGCGTTATTTCGAGGCGCTGGCCCGGCACAATCATTTCGGCCGCGCCGCCGATGCCTGCTCGATCTCGCAGCCCGCCATCTCGGTGCAGATCCGGGAGTTGGAGGAAACGCTGGGCACGGAGCTTTTCCAAAGAGGCCCACGCCAGGTCCGGCTGACCAATTTCGGCGAGGAATTCGCCTTGCGCGTCCGCGACATCCTACGCTCGGTGGATGAGTTGACGGATCTGGCCCGCGCCTCGCGCGACCGGCTGGTGGGACGGTTGCGCATCGGCGTGATCCCGACGATCGCACCCTACCTTTTGCCTGCCATCATCGGCAACCTCGCCCGCATGCATGACGGGCTCGATATCCACGTGCGCGAAACGCAAACGCAAAAGCTGATCCAGGAACTGGCCGACGGCCGGCTCGACGCGGCCATCGTCGCCTTGCCGGTGTCGGAACCCTCGCTGACGGAAATCGTGCTGTTTGCCGAGAACTTCGTGCTGGTCCGGCCCGGCGAGGACGAGGGAAAGCCGGTCCCCAACCGCGAAATGCTGCGCGAGATGCGGCTGCTTCTGCTGGAGGAAGGCCATTGTTTTCGCGACCAGGCGCTGTCGTTCTGCAACATGCATTCGGCGCGGCCAAGGGAGTTGCTGGACGGCAGCTCGCTGTCGACCCTGGTGCAGATGGTCGGCGCCGGCGTCGGCG
The DNA here is from genome assembly GCF_003997975.1 of Mesorhizobium sp. M7A.F.Ca.US.005.03.1.1. Lineage (NCBI taxonomy): Bacteria > Pseudomonadati > Pseudomonadota > Alphaproteobacteria > Hyphomicrobiales > Phyllobacteriaceae > Mesorhizobium > Mesorhizobium sp. M7A.F.Ca.US.005.03.1.1. The sequence goes on along the minus strand of NZ_RZRO01000029.1, from coordinate 26,317 downwards.
TCACCTTGATTCCCGAAATGGCCGTGCCGGTGGAGACGCGCTCGGCGGCGGTGTCTGTCGCCCACTTTGCCAACCCCCAACCGTCGCGGACGATCGGCATGATCTGGCGCAAGACAAGCCCGATCGCCAAACAGCTGATGCTTATATCCGAAGTGGTTCGCCAGGCGGCCGAAACGTTGCGCGCGCAGCACAATCCGGCATCGGTTGAGCTGAACCTGGTAGCAGCCGCCCAATGAAGGCTTGGCTGACCCGATCGTCAGCCTGCCGCGTGGAACCGGATCTCGCCCTTGTTCAGGAAGCAGGTCTTGTTGAACAGCGACAGATCCAGAGGGTTCGGCAACCGCACATCGCCGATATCGGGAACCGGCTTCTGCGCCGGGTCGTAGGACCGGTCGATCTGCGAGATGAAGACGAGGATCAATCCCCTGTCGCCGGCAAACGCTTTCAGCGTGCGAACCTGCGCCATCAGCTCCGGATTTTGCCGCTTTTGGTCGAGCAGTTGCAGGTAGTCGATCACCACCAGCGTGCCGCGCGGCGCCGAGCCCAATGCCTTGACGATATAGTCGGCGCTGATGGCGTCGGAATTGTCGAACACGAACCGGTCGTTGAACTGCACCGGGTCTGCCCCGATGGCTCGAAACCGGTCGAGCACATCCCGCTGCGTATACTCCAGCGTGAAGAACACGCCCCGACTGCCGGACTTCATGGCTTCGATTGCCAGTTCGAGACTCATCAGCGTCTTGCCGTGGCCGGGTCGTGCACCCACCAGGACCAGATCGCCGGGCGCAAGTTGCGCAAACAGTGTGCCGGCAGGCGCCGCCCCGGCTGCCTTGGCCGCAAGCAGGCTCCAACTGGCGAAGCCTTCCCGTACTGCAACACGGTCAAGCGCTTCGTGGAGCGGAATTTTGGCCTCGCGGGACAACAGCCTGGCTTGACGCTTCAGATGATAGATGGGCGCGGACAGCTTCATGACAAACCTCCTGGTGCGAGCCGTTTTCGCAACCCCTCCTTATGCCAAGCGCTCGAACAGTTGGTTCGGTGATGAGAGAGCCCTGCATGGATGATGCTTTCCCGGCGGAGGGAGGAGGCGTGAGCCACGCCAGAATCAGATGATAGCTCAATCCCTGCGTATCGAAAATCGCGGAACTCGAGAGATCAGGTTCCGAACCCGCGGCTTTTCGCGATAGGAATTTTTTCTTGACTCCCTGCACTCAGCTATGGTACATATTTGTCCATGGTGCTGATTTGCGCCGATGGCCCGCCGCACAGGCGGGTTTTTCGTTTGATGCTCCGTCAGCCAACGCGCCGACGAGCTCGAAGGAACCCGCCAACCCGAGTTCGTTGCCCTGCTTCAAGGATACGAAGACGTCCGCCGCAAGCCTGGAGCCAGCATGTCGGCGTAGGGCCGTTGCATGCGTCGACCTGCTTTGCGGATCTTCATGCGGGCGCGCTAAACAAGATGTGTTTCGCCTGATAATGCGAGGCCATCTATGATCGATTCTCGCGGCAATACCGCAAGAAATCGCCATTCGCTTCGACAGGAGAATTGATCCGGTGCGGTTGAGATCTGTTTGTCTGGGCGTCGTCGCCAGCTTTTTCGTCGCCGTCATCGCCGTGACGGTGTCGGCTCGATCCTTTGCCGCATCATCTGACGTTCCGGCCTGGTTGCAGGCTCATGTCGGCAACAGCGAGGGCCAGATCTCACAAATTGTCCTCGAACGAGCCCGCGCGCTTTATCGGAAGAAGGTCGCCCAAGGGGCCGTCAAGAACCCCTGCTACTTCGCCATGGATGCGACACGCCCCAGCGATCTGGGCAATGGCGTGCTCGGCCGCCGCTACTACGTCATCTGCGAGGGCAGCGAGTCCTTCCGCGCGATTTCGTCGGGTCATGGCAGCGGGCGGAATCTGAAGGGTGTCGTCGATTTTTCGAACGGCAAGCGGTGCGCGAAGAACTTCGGCAATGCGATGGATTCATCGTTGACGGCCGGCGGCGCCTATATGACCCGCGAGGCGAAAACCTCGTTCAAGGGTTATTACCGCACTGGTGCGAAACGGGACGTGGCTTTCCAGCGCACCTTCATCCAGTTCGACGGCGAAGGCGAAGCCGCGAACGCCAGGCAGCGGGTGATCGGCGGCCACGCGGCCCAGGTGCTGCACGGCCTGTGCCTGCGCAAAAATCCGAACAGCTCGCATGCCGACCATGACGGCTTCGTGCCGTTCGGCAAGCTGGTGGATTATGCCGGCGGTCGCAGCAATGGCTGCACCAGTTGGTCGCCGGCGGATGCGCAGCAGATTATCCCGATGGTCAAGGACAATCCGACGACGCTCTACATCTACCCGGAATCGCGCGACATCGCCGCGGTCGCAGCCAACCATTCACAGCCGGGCACCTATTGGAACGCGTCCTGCCTGAAGGAAATCGGCACACCGAAATTCTGGCCGCGAAAGACCCTCGAGCCGATCATCGCCCAATACAGGAAGGATCATCCGGCACCGCCGCCGCAGCCAGTGCCGATTTGCACGCAGCCGTGACGTCCGCTTCGGCATGCGAACCATGCGCATTGATCAGCAACCCGTCGTGAACCGGTATCGATCCCGATCTCCGAGGTTTGCCAGCGTCTGACTCCCCGCGCGTCGTCGATGTCGGTAAGCCAAAGGCTGGGATAGGTTCATTTGTAACCTCGGCGCGTTGGTCCCCAGAGACAACGCGCGCCCATGGCGCGGGCGGCCGCCGCCGAGAAGGCCGCCGAAACGAAAGGCGCATCCGGTCGTTCCGCCGCCGCGCGCAAGGCAGTGACCAAGGGTACCCGCGGCAGGAAGGAAGCGGCACAGAAGGCTGCCAGAACGCGAACACATCACGCTTACATTGAACGTCTTCTTCGAGGACTGGCGCTCCGGGTGACGACTATGATCGAGAGGCGATCACATGGGTAATCGCCTGCGCCTCGCACCTTCCCGCCGCGTTGTATGTCGCGAACGGATCGGGAGTGGCTGAATGCTCCCGGCGAGGAGAGTTCCCGGTGCCGTGCCAGGCCGATTGGTTGGAACCAACGGCCTGCTCTCCAGTTAGAAAGCCAGCAAGTCTGGTTGTAGCCTTGCCGCCATGTGACCCGACGGTTTCAAGGCCGCCGATTGAGCTTCGGAAGCGTGGAGAGCACGCTTGATGGAGAAAAATCATGAACCAATGGTCAAACGCCAAGCTCTGTGACGTAGCAAATCTGGTCCTCGGAGCAATTCTCTTCTTCTCTCCATGGATATTCGCCTTCGCGGCGGGGACACAGTCCCAGAATGCCATGGGCAGCGGCATCGTGATTGTCGTGCTTTCGGTTGCCGCCCTCTTCGCCTTTGCTGTCTGGGAGGAATGGCTGAACCTCGTTGTGGGTCTTTGGGTAGTTGTGTCTCCCTGGGTGCTTGGATTCCAGGCAACCACAGCCATGGGCGTGCATGTTGTAATCGGCGTTCTGGTCGCGGTGCTGGCTGCGATCGAGCTGTGGATGATGAACCAGAACCCGCCGACGCAGTCTACGGCCTAGCAGGACTGGGCGTCCTTGCGGCGGCCTGATCGTGACGGATTGGCCGCCGACAAATTGGCATCCCGCTGGGTCGCCGATGACGGTGGAAAATCATCTGACGGTGGCCCCCCGGGAGGCCAGCGTGCCTGCCGCCGCAACCCCGGTTGCACAGCCGCTGACGACAGCCCTGCAGACAGCGTCGCCGACAGCCAGACAACAGGAGGTATGCCGACATGAAAGCAATCCGCATCCACGCTTTTGGCGGACCTGAGGTCCTTTCGATCGATCAGGTCCCCTCGCCTCAGCCGCTTGACGACGAGGTTGTGCTCAGGGTCCGCGCCGCAAGCGTCAATCCGATCGACTACAAGACCCGCGAAGGGTCGGTGAGCGAGACCCTGCCGGTCACGCTCGGGCGCGACGTATCCGGCACGGTGGAAATATGCGGTACGCGGGCGCATACGTTGAAGAAGGGCGACCCGTTGTTTGCGATGCTTGGTCATGACCGGGGCGGCAATGCCGAATATGTCGTGGTCAAGGCGACGGAGGCGGCTGCCAAACCGGATCGTCTAAGCCATGTCGAAGCCGCGGCGGTGCCGCTTGCCGGCATCACCGCATGGCAAGGCCTTTTCGATCATGGCGGCCTCAAATCCGGACAACGGGTTCTCATCCATGGCGGCGCCGGCGGCGTCGGTCATCTGGCGATCCAGCTGGCCAAGGCCGTGGGCGCGTGCGTCGCGACAACCGTTTCCGCCGAGGACGTCGTTTTCGTCCGTGAGCTTGGCGCCGATCAGACGGTCGACTACAAGAATCAGCGTTTCGAAGAGGTCGTCGATGCGGTCGACCTGGTGTTCGATCTTGTCGCGGGCGACACGCAGGAGCGCTCCTGGGAGGTGCTCAAGCCTGGCGGGACGCTCGTTTCCACGCTTTCCCAACCGTCGCAGGAAAAGGCAAACTTGCGTCGGGCGCGTGGCGTCTCCTACCTGGCCGAGCCGAATGCGGCGCATCTTGCCGAGATCGGCCGCCTCATCGAGGCCGGCAAGGTCACCCCCTTCGTGCAAGCCACCTACCCTCTTGGAGAGGTCGCCAAAGCGGAAGAACGGCTGGAAAATGAGCATGTGCGTGGCAAGATCGTGCTTGAGGTTTCCGCCTAGCGCGAGTTGATGCTCCTGCCCTCTCGAACGGGTTATCCGATCCGCGCCTTGCCGTCGCTGTCCGGCACGTTTGGAAACAGCACCTTCAGCTTGTGTTCCGCGCTTGCCCAACTGCGCCTGTGATGTTGCCACAGGCACCAGTTGCTCACCGCAAAAGCTAGAATGCCGACAGTCACGGCGAGACTGGCCGTCGAGCCAACGACGACCTTGAGCATCACGCCGGCAAAGACACCGGCGATGGCACCGTTGACGACATTCACCATCCCTGCGGTTCCGGCGAACGCTTGCCAGGGCCTTGGCTTGAGGCCGACATCGGCCAGCAGAGCCGTTTGGTTGTCATGGGTGGAGTGAACCAGATAGCGCGCCATCGAAGGGGTGAGCTCGGTGTAGCAGTGCCTGATGCGTGCCATGCCGCGGGCGTGGACCATGTCTTCGATGGCCACCTGCACAGCCCTGACGAATGTCACCAGCCCAATGAAGTAGAGGCACGGCAACAGGATCAGGCTGAACAGCATGAAAGGAAGCCCCATCCTCGTCACCTGGGCCACGAAAGCAAGGGCGATCGTGGCGCTGGATACCGAAGTCAGGAACAAATTTGCGCGCTGATTCGCCTCCTGAATAGTCGCCGCCCTGGCGGTCCCCAGCACCAAATGCTCCGTCGTCATCATCTGCAGGAGTTGCTGTCGGTTCTCGCCTTCATTGGTTTTTGTCTTCCTTGCAGGCATCGCAAAAAATCCGTTCAGGACGCGCTCCCCCAACCAGCTCCTCAAAGCCGCCCACCAGGAACGAACTGCTTCGGAAGGGGTTCCGGCGCAACCAAGACCGCTACCGTGGATCCCGGGGCAGAGCCGGATCACAGGCCGAGCCAATTTTGTCGACAGATAGCGAAACGATTGTCCCTGAGCATCGTTTCGAAACCAGACATGAATTTGATGAGGAGGCGATGATGAGCGCTACCGGTTTGGATGTCTTTGACAGGACGCTGCAGACAACCAACATCTGGCTCGACGAGATCATGGACGATCATGGTCCGGATCGGCGAATTGCATGGCACATATTGGGCGCGGTCCTGCGGACCGTAAGGGACAGGCTGCAGATCGGGCTTGCGGCCAAACTTGGGGCGGAACTGCCGCTCCTGGTGCGCGGCGCCTATTACGACCACTACCGGCCCGCAGCCGAGCCGGACAAAACGCGCTCCCTGGAAAACTTCTCGCAGCACATCGGCGAGGAATTGAAATCGATCCGCCCCGTCGATCCCGAGGATGCAGCACGCTCGGTATTCCGAGTTCTTGCACGGCATATTGATCTTGGCCAATCGGCTAAGGTGCGCGATGCGCTGCCGAAGGAAATCCAGGCGCTCTGGCCTGAAAGCCTCGGTGTCAAATAGAGATGGTACGAATCTGACGGCTCCCCGGACAGCCAGGCCGAGGCTGGCGCCCCTGTCGGGCGTCAGTCCCGCAAACGGTTGGCGGCATGATCCTGATGCTGCTCGGTCGCAACCTGCCTGGAGTCCAAACCGCGTTCTTTGGAATGCTGTGCCTTGTCGCGATTGGACAGAACCTTGTTTTCTTCGAGCTTGTCTTTTGGCGTCACGGTCATGGCGCCTGTGCCGGAACCCTTTCCTTGTGAACCTGCTCCGATGTGCTTCTTGCTGCCGCGTGCCATGGGCTGCCTCCAATCTATGACGAATGTTCCAGGAGCGTTGCTGGTCCGTGACGCGCTTTAGTCGTCGGCACGGTTCTTGTGATGGGCGCTTTCCTGATTCTTGCCGCGAAGCATGTTGCGGTCGTCTGGATCGACGAGGTCCGGTGTGTCCGCTCCCTTGCGCAGTGCTTCGCGTTCCGCCGCTGATCGTTTCAGATCCGCCTCGGCATCAAAATCCTTGCCGGCGTTCTTTGTGTTTTCCCGCTCTTCAATGATGCGAATTTGTTGATCGTGGGTTTTGCGTCCAGTCATCGCTTTCCTCCGGCGTGTTCGTGTCGGCGCCCGAAAGTGGTGCGTCGCCGACCGTCTCTAAGGTCGGTTACGGCGTTTGCCTGGCCGAGCCTGCCTTCGTGCTGATAATGGCAAGGTGACGGGATCGTTCCGAAAGGCGTTGAAAAGCTTCTCGCCAGATGGCTCGGCTCGGCCCGGCGCTCACATTGACGCAGGCTCCGGCTGGCGCCCGCCCTTGTGAACCGCAGCGTCCTTTGAACGCTCGGCAACCGCCGGGCTGGTGCCGGATGCCTTTGCCGTCGCGGCACTCGGCTCCGCGCAGAAATCGATGACAGCCTGGATGAACTCTGCCGGATATTCGATGTTCGACAGATGGACCGCAGGCAGCACAACCAGCTTCGCGCCGGGCACCGTCGCGGCGATCAGCTCGCTGTGGCTGGCTGCCGTCACCGTGTCGTGCCGACCGGCGATCACCAGCGTCGGCCGGGGTATCAGTGCCACGGTGCGGCGAAGGTCCGCGTCGCGAACCGCCGCGAACAGACCCGCCAGGCCCTGCCGGTCGATAGCCAGCAGCATGGCGCGAAAGTCTTCGACCACAGGCTCGTTGGCGGCAACCAGCGACGCGGGGAACCAGTTGCTCAGGAACGTCTCAGCGGTTTCCGACATGTCCGGCGCCTGGCGCACCGCAGCGATCCGCTCGTCGAAATAGCTTGCCGGCGCCAGATGGGACGAGGTGTTGCTCAGGATCAGCCGGTCGATCCGCTCGGGCGCGTGGATGCCGAGCCACTGCGCGACGAACCCGCCGAGCGACAGGCCAAGGAAATGTACACGTTGCAGGCCGAGCGCATCGAGCAACTCGATGACGTCGCGGCCAAGCCGGTCCAGCGAATAGGCGCCGACCGGAACGCTCGATCCGCCATGGCCGCGAAAATCGTAGCGCAGGACACGAAAATGCTTCGCCAATTCGCCGACCTGCCCATCCCACATGTGCAGCGTGGTGCCGATGGAATTCGACAGCACCAGCACCGGCTTGCTTGCGTCGCCGTCGAAGCGGTAGGCGATGCGCGTGCCGTCGCCCGTTGTGACGAAATTCAGCTCATTCATGATGAAGATTCCTTCTGGAACGTTGAACGAGACAGAGCCTAGCCGTGGAGCGATTTTGTTGATATTACAAAGACAAGACAAGCTCTGTAACAAAAACTGACATGGCCGAATTCACCCTGCACGATCTGCAATGCTTCGATGCGGTGGTCCGCACCGGCGGTTTTCAGCCTGCGGCGGCCATGCTGTATCGCTCGCACCCCGCGGTGTTCGCCGCCGTCGCCAAGCTGGAGCGACAGCTCGGCCTCGTCCTTTTGGATCGCAGCGGCTATCGCGTGCGTCCGACCGAGGCCGGGCTGTCGTTCCACCGCCGAGCGCTATCGCTGCTGCGCGAGATGGACGGTTTGCGCGTCCATGCCGCCCAGTTGGCGATGGGTGAGGAAAGCGAGATCCATGTGGTGATCGGCGACCTGTGCCCGCGCCCGCAGGTGCTGGGCATGCTCGGGCGATTCTTCGCACAGTTGCCCGGCACGCGCCTGCATCTGCATTTCGAAGCGGTGGGCGGCCCATGGGAGCGTCTCTTCGACGACGAAGCCGACCTGATCCTGCACTGGGTCGACAAGGGCGATGCGCGGGTGGAATGGGTCGATTTGTGCAAGGTGTCCTTCATTCCCGTGGTGGCGCCGGGCTTTCTGCCTCAGCGTATCGAGCAGCCGATCACCCCGGACCAGATGCAGGCACTCACCCAATGCGTCATGCGCGACAGCGCCCGCCATTCGCCACAACAAAACTATTCGCTGATCGAAGGCGCGCCGCAATGCCTCGTCGCCGACCAGGGCATGAAGAAGGAGATCATCCTGCAGGGCCTTGGCTGGGGCCACCTGCCCCGCTTCCTGATCGAGGAAGAACTGCAGGACGGACGCCTGCACTCCATTGCCGGCCGTCATCTGCCGGGCCGCACCGACGAACTGGTGGTGGCGCGCCGCCGCGACCGGCCGCATGGGCCGATCGCGAACCGGCTGTGGGATCATATCCAGCAGGAAGCGCCGGCATTGCGCCGTGTGCTCGAAGCGCCGAAATCCGCCGAGGAAGTCAGCGGCCAACCAGCCAGCGAAAAGCGCGACGGATGAACGTTTGAGCGTCCTCCGTCACTGGTTCGCCGTGCGCCATCAGCACTCTTTCGGCCGGCCATGCCAGTATGCGTTGAAGAGCGGCACGCGCGGCGCGCCGGTCGGTAAAGCCGGCGCGGAATTTTCGCGGCACTGAGGGCTCTGCGGCCACCATCAGATCCAGCCGGGCTACGAGCGCCCGCCAGCCCTTGAACCATCCGGCGTGGAAATGCTGGATCAGATCGGTGAACAACACTGTCCTGCTTGCGCGGTGGAAGAAGACAATCTCGGTGGTGATCCTGTTGCCGCGCACGACGACCTGGTCGAGATCGTCCGCCCAGTCGGCGGCAGGCGTATCGCCGAGTTCGCCGCAGAAGAGGATATCTCGGCGCTTTTCCCGCAGGCCGGGTGGCGCATAGACCTTGGCATCGGGATAGCCGCGCTGCCAGTCAGCGAGAAACACGTGGTGAAGCGAATTGGGCGGGATCAGGAAGCGCACCACGCCCAGAGCGTCCACATCGGCGCGCAGCTCGTTCGTGAGCTCTACCGGTGACCAGATGAACAAACCGCCCCCGGACAATCCGATAACGGCCATACGCGTGGGATAGTGAAAGCCGGCGGCCGCCGTGACGATCGGACCATCCGCAATCCAGATCCCAAGGCCGAATTCCTTGAGACTACCAGCCATTTGCACATTGCTTCCCATAGAGCCGCTTGAATTCCGATGCGCCACGGTCGACCCTTCGCGGGATTGGCGGCTGCCGCAATGCGGCGGTCACGCAGCAAAAGTTTACATATGTGTAAATTTACACTAGGGTATAAAAATGACAACCCCAAAGCGGACCGAACGGTCGCGAAGCCTCATCCTCGATGCCGCCGACCTGGCGTTTCGGGAGATGGGGTTTGCCAACACCTCGGTCGAGGAGATCGCGACGCGCGCCGGCTTGACCCGCAAAACGGTCTACAATCTGTTCAGTTCGAAAGAAGAAATCGCGTTGCGGCTCATCGCCCGCGTGGAGGCGGGCGATGCCGCCTACCGCGCCCGCATGGCGGCGAACGAAGATGTATTCGTCATGCTCGAGACAGTCTTTCTCGACAGCGCCGGCTGGTGCCTGGCCAATCCCTCGCTTGCCAGGCTGGCTCTTGCCCCCGCCGAGCGTCCGTCCCTGCAGCCGCCGCCCGACCGGCCCTCATTCCAGCGCCTGGTCCGGGACCTTCTGGTGCTCGGCCAACGGCAAGGTGTCATTCGCAGGGATGACGATGCCAATTTCATGGCGCTGGTCCTGCTTGGAATATACGGCCAGGCGATGCTTTCGGCGCTTTCGGCCGGGTCATTCAGCGAGGACGAGATCAGGCACCTCATCCGCATCGTCGTTGAAGGGATCGGCAAACGCTAACTACGCGAACCACTTGTCCGCCGATCTCCAAAGCGCCGCAGGAGTGCTCCCGGCCTTCGCTTCATTGGCTGCTCTTCGGAGCCTTGGCGTCCTTTGAACGCTCCGCGATAGCGGGGCCGGCCCCGGACGTCTTTTCGGTTGCGGCGCTCGGCGTGACTTGTCTTGGCGGGTTTTGTCCCTCCGACTGGCGGGTGCGGTCTTCCACTTCGCCCATCCGGCGGGTGAGCCCTATTCCGCCGGCAGGCTTCTCGTTGGCGGCCGCATCCTGGGAGAATTCATCGGAAGCGTCGGCACCGGTCTTTGCCGGATATTTCGTCGCACCGGTTTCATAGCGGGTTTCGTTCTCAGTCATGGCATCTCTCCAGTTGCATGACGGATAAACATCTCGGCGCTATCCGGGTTCCAATTCCTGGACTTGGATTCCGGACGGATCTGGATTCCGCCCGGTCGGCCACCCAAGCGACGAGATGAGCAGCACCCTACTGCAGCAGACCCTTGACGATGCCGCTCGCCTTGCCGAAATCCATCTGGCCGGCATATTTCTGTTTCAGCGCGGCAATCACCTTGCCCATGTCCTTCTGGCTGGCCGCACCGGTCGCGGCGATCGCCTCGCGCGCCGCCGCGGTTACCGCCGCATCGTCCAGTTGCGTCGGCAGGAAGGTGCGGATGATCTCCATCTCGCCGCGCTCCTGCGCGGCCAGTTCCGGCCGCTTGCCGTCATCGAAGGCTTTGGCCGATTCCTCGCGCTGCTTCACCATCTTGGCCAGGATCTGCAGGATCTCCTCGTCGCTGGCCGGCTCCTTGCCTGACCCGCGATTGGCAATGTCGCGGTCGTGAATGGCGGCCTGGATCAGCCGCAATGTCGGCAGCCGGTGCTTGTCCTGCGCCTTCATCGCGCTCTTCAGGGATTCGGCGATTTTGCCGCGCATGGTGCATTCTCCTTCGATCGGCGCGGACAATAGCGCCGCGGGCGAGCCAAGGCAAACTCTGATGTGCCGAGGCAAGCCACTGATTTTGCTAGGCGAAATAAAATATGGCGGCATTTCGCATGATCATTGACCGCCCTGCCCCCTTCCCCTATGTACTGGGCCTTGCATGAACGGAAATTTGACTGCGTGGAAGCCGCGAAATCGCCGCTTCGCGCCGTTTGCCGCGCAGATGGCCCGCCGGGCCGGTTGCAGCGCGCGGCCTGACAGGAGTGCCGCATGGCCGAGATGACGCCCGCCTTGACCCCCGCTTGGGCCACGGAAAAGCCGACCGCCCTTCTGGTGCTGGCCGACGGCACCGTCATCGAAGGTCGCGGTCTCGGCGCCACCGGCTCCGCTGTCGCCGAAGTCTGCTTCAACACGGCGCTGACCGGCTATCAGGAAATCCTCACCGATCCGTCCTATGCCGGCCAGATCGTCACCTTCACCTTCCCGCATATCGGCAACATCGGCACCAATGACGAGGACATCGAGGATCTCAATCCGGTCGCCCGCGCCGGCGCCGTCGGCGCCGTGTTCAAGGCCGATGTCACCAACCCGTCCAACTACCGTGCCGGCACTGGTCTCGACCAGTGGCTGAAGAAGCGCGGCATCGTCGCTTTGTCGGGCATCGACACCCGCGCGCTCACCGCGCTGATCCGTGAAAAGGGCATGCCCAACGCCGTCATCGCGCATGCGCCCGATGGCGTGTTCGACATCGACGATCTGAAGCGCCGCGCCGCCGCATGGTCGGGCCTGATCGGGCTGGATCTCGCCAAGGAGGTCACGTCGGGCCAGTCCTCGGTCTGGCGCGAGACGCCCTGGGTGTGGAACGAAGGCTTTGGCGAACAGATCGAACCGACAATGCACGTCGTCGCCATCGACTACGGCGTCAAACGCAACATCTTGCGCCTGCTCGCCGGCCTCGGCGCCAAGGTCACCGTGGTGCCGGCCAAGTCCGGCGCCGAGGAAATCCTCGCCATGCAGCCGGACGGCATTTTTCTCTCCAACGGCCCCGGCGACCCGGAAGCCACCGGCGACTATGCCGTACCGGTCATCCGGGATCTGCTGAAGACCGACATCCCGGTGTTCGGCATCTGCCTTGGCCACCAGATGCTGGCGCTGGCGCTGGGCGGCAAGACCGCCAAGATGCACCAGGGCCATCACGGCGCCAACCATCCGGTCAAGGACCACACCACCGGCAAGGTCGAGATCGTCTCGATGAACCACGGCTTTGCCGTGGATGCCGACTCGCTGCCATCAGGCGTCGAGGAAACCCACGTCTCGCTGTTCGACGGTTCGAATTGCGGCATCACGCTGACCGGCCGGCCGGTGTTCTCGGTCCAGCATCACCCCGAGGCTTCGCCCGGCCCGCAGGATTCGCACTACCTGTTCCGCCGCTTCGTCAATTTGATCCGCGAAAAGCGCGGTGAGGAATTGCTGGCCGAACGGGCTTAGCGCGATCCGGTAGCGCCGCCCCTCATTGCCCTGCCGGGATGGCACTCCCTGGTGAGCGCAATGCGGTTGTGACTCACACCTGTGCTCCATCCTCAGCGACATCGGTGGCGACATTCGTGCGCGCTGCCGGCCTCGCAACTTTCGTCACAAAGACGATGACCGCCAGCGTCAGGAAGCACGCTCCCAGCAGATAGGGCGCGCCGCCGAAGGTCACCGGCGCGCTTGGCCCGGTGAACCAGGAAAAGATCGCCGTGTAGAGCAGCGGCGTGATGATCGAGGTGATCGAGAAGATCGAGGTCATCGCGCCCTGCAGTTCGCCTTGCGCCGAAGGCGGCACCTTGGCGGCGGCGAGGCTCCTCAGCGGCGGGTCGGCCAGCGCTTCCAGGCAGCCGACGACGATCACCGCATAGATCATCCAGCCTTGCGACGCGAAGGCGTAGCCGAAGGCGCTGGCTGCCGTGAATGTCAGGCCGATGACCGCCGTCTTCCACTCGCCAAGCCTCGGGATGACGCGCGGCAGCACCGTCGCCATGACGATCGCGCCGCACAGGCCGAAGGCGCCGAGCGAGAAGCCGATCTGCTGCTCGCTCCAGCCATAGCGGTAGCTGGAGACGAACGACCAGACCGCCGGATACATCATATGCCCGAGCGTCATCAGGAAGAAGACAAGCCCGATCCAGCCGATGCCTTGATATTGGCGCATCTGCAGAAGCGTGCCGACCGGGTTGGCGCGTTTCCACTCGAAGCGGCGGCGGTGCTTGTCATCGAGCGTTTCCGGCAGGAAAAACAAAGCGATGAGGAAATTCACGAAGGCGAGCCCGGCGGCGAAATAGAACGGCACGCGCGGCCCGAACGTGCCGAGCAGCCCGCCCAGAACCGGCCCGATGACGAAGCCGACGCCAAATGCGATGCCGAGCAGGCCGAAATTCTTAGCCCGATTGTCATCGTTCGAGATGTCGGCGATGAAGGCCGATGTCGTCGAATAGCTGGCGCCCGAAATGCCGGCCAGCACGCGCCCGATGAACAGCATCGGGTAGGACCAGGCGACGGCGCAGATCAGATTGTCGATGGAGAAGGTCAGCACCGATGCGAGCAGGATCGGCCGCCGCCCGAACCGGTCGCTCAAGCCGCCCATGATCGGTGCGAAGAAGAACTGCATCGCCGCATAGACGAAGAACAGCCAGCCGCCTTCGATCGCCGCGCCGCTGATGCTGACCCCGGTCAATTCCCGGAGATAGGCCGGCAGCACCGGCATGATCATGCCGAAGCCGATAATGTCGAGCAGCAGCGTGGTGAAGACGAGCGCAAGGCCCCGTCTGGCGGTTTTGGGGTCGATCATGCAGGATCAAGCTCCTCTGCTCGCCCTCAGGCGCAGGCGGACGCACCTTATAGGCGAGCTCGCGGAAAGGAACAATGCAGGAACAGGCCGAATCTATTCATCCTGACACCACCTGACGGCAGCATCGCCGGCAGGTGAAGCTCGACAACGGTCTGGTCAGATCGGCCCACTCAGCGTGTTGCAATCCGACAGCTTGCCGCTCTTGTAACCACGCGCCAGCCAGGTCTGCCGCTGCTGCGAGGTGCCGTGGTTGAAGCTTTCCGGCACGACATAGCCCTGCATCTTCTTCTGCAGCGTGTCGTCGCCGATCTGCTTGGCGGCGTTCAGCGCGCTTTCGATGTCGCCCTGCTCCAATATGCCTTTCTGTCCGGTGTAGTGGGCCCACACACCGGCAAAGCAGTCGGCCTGAAGCTCGATTCGCACCGACATCTGGTTGGCCTCGACCTCGCCCATGCTCTGCCGCATCTGGTTGAACTTGGACATGATGCCGGTCAGGTTCTGCACATGATGGCCGATTTCATGCGCGATCACATAGGCGCGGGCAAATTCGCCCGAAGCGCCGAACTGCTGGTCGAGTTGCTGGAAGAAGGTCATGTCCAGATAGACCTTGTGGTCGCCGGGACAATAGAACGGTCCGGCCGCCGCGGAGGCAAAGCCGCAGGCCGAACGGACCTGGCCGGAAAACAGCACCAGCTTGGGATCCTCGTAGGTCAATCCCTGCGACTTGAAGATGCCGGTCCAGGTGTCCTCGGTCTCGGCCAGCACGGTCGCCACGAACTGCTTCATCTCGTCATTGGCCGGTGTGGCACCGTTGTCCTGGCCGCTGTTGTCGGTGATCTGGCCGCCGCCGCCCGGCAGCAGGCCGCCGTCGCCACCACCCAGGATCGTCGAAGGATCGAAGCCGAAATACCATCCGGCCAGCACCACCAGGATGACGAGGAAGATGCTGCCCCCGCCACCGGTGCGGCCGCCGATCGGAATGCGGAACTGGCCACCGCCGCCGCCGAGTCCGCCACCGCCGCTGTCGCTGCGGTCGTCCTCGATATTGTCACTCTGACGACGGCCCTTCCAGAGCATGGCAACTCCTCGTACAGCAAACCTCCCCGTTGCTCCGGGGCGACAAACAATTATCCCAACGGTTGCGCCAAGTCACAGCATTTTTCGATGGCCTTTTTGGCCACACGCGTTGCCTTGCGGCCAAGTTCGTTGTGGCGAGCGGCTCGGCGTGGCAATCGTCCCCGTGGCCTACAGCCGATCACGTAAGCCCGACAGAGAGCTAATCTTCCTGCTTGGCGCCGGCGCTCTTGCCGTCGGAGCTCTTCGAACGCTCCTCGAAACGCGCCGCGCCCTTTTTCAGCGGATGGCCGGTTTCGGCTTCGGTCTTGCGCTCATCCCTGGCCGCCGCCTGTTTCAGTCCCTCGGCTGCCTGCTTGCCCTTTGCCGCCGGCGTTTGTTCGATGCCCATCGTTTCCTCCCTTTCGCGCGCCAATCGCACGGATCTGGTGCAAACGTGTCTGGCGTGCGACGGTTCCGGCGACGCGGGAACTCTGGCGCTCAGCGCGCCGTCATCGCCTTGCGGAAGGCTTCCAGCGTCTCGGCGCTGACATGGTGCTCGATGCCCTCGGCATCGATGCGCGCTGTCTCCGCACTGACACCGAGCGAGCGCAAGAAAGCTTCCACCGTCTGGTGGCGGATGCGGCTTTCCTCCGCGACTTTGCGGCCGGCTTCGGTCAGGAACACGCCACGATAGGGCTTTCTCGACACCAGACCGTCGGCGCACAGCCTGGTCAGCATCTTGGCCACCGTCGGCTGCGCGACGCCGAGCCGTGCGGCGATGTCGACCTGACGCGCCTCGTTGCCGTCTTCGATCAGGTCGGCGATCAGTTCGACATAATCCTCGACCAACGCACTGCGGCGCGCTTCGCGCTGCTGCCGGAAGCCCTCCGAATGAATTTCGGCGTCGAGCAGCGGCTCGCGCGGAACTGGTCTGTTCTTCAGCACCAATACGCGCTCCTCCCAAGACTATTTGCCATCCATGCTTTCATAGCACGGGCTCTGATTCTTCAGGCCGTTTATTTGCATTCCGCCACAGGTGCAACCGGGGCTTCCGATTGCCGTTTCACCCGATGACCGCCAGCCGGATAAAAAGCAACGACAATGAAATATAGCATATTGCATAATGTTGAGCCATGGCATAGCTTAAGGCAACATCGTCCAGTCTCGCGGAAAGCCCTCCTTCATGTCTGAAGCCGAAGCCACAGCCTCCCGTTCCTCATGGCGGTTCGCCAGGCCCGACGAGGACGAGCAGCCCAGCCTGCGCGAAGTCAATTCCTCTATCGCCGTGCCGAACTCGGGCGTCTGGTTCCGTCGCCTGTTCGCCTTCATGGGTCCCGGCTACATGGTCTCGGTCGGCTATATGGACCCCGGCAACTGGGCGACCGACCTCGCCGGCGGCGCCCAGTTCGGTTACACGCTGCTGTTCATCATCATGCTGTCCAACCTGATGGCGATCCTTTTGCAGGCGCTGGCGGCACGGCTCGGCATCGCCACCGGCCGCGACCTCGCCCAGGCCTGCCGGGCCTATTATCCCCGGCCGGTGAACTTCGTGCTGTGGATCGCCTGCGAGCTGGCCATCATCGCCTGCGACCTGGCCGAAGTCATCGGCACCGCGATCGCATTGCAGCTTCTGTTCGGCATTCCGCTGATCGGCGGCGCCATGCTGACGGCGCTCGACGCCTTCCTCGTGCTGCTCCTGATGAACAAGGGGTTTCGCTATCTCGAAGCCTTCGTCATCGCGCTTTTGATCATCATCTTCAGCTGCTTCGCCATCCAGATCTTCGTCGCCGCCCCGCCGGCCGGTTCGATCCTGCATGCCATGTTCGTGCCGTCGTCGGAAATCGTCACCAATCCGGCGATGCTCTACATCGCCATCGGCATCATCGGCGCCACCGTCATGCCGCATAATCTCTATCTGCACTCCTCGATCGTGCAGACCCGCGCCTATGAACGCACCGACAAGGGCAAGCGCGACGCCATCAAATGGGCAACGACGGACTCGACCATCGCCCTGATGCTGGCTTTGTTCGTCAACGCCTCGATCCTGATCGTGTCCGCGGTCGCCTTTCACAACACCGGCCACCAGGACGTCGCAGAGATCGGCCAGGCCTTCGAGCTGCTGTCGCCGCTGCTCGGCCTCGGCATCGCCTCGATCCTGTTCGCGGTGGCGCTGCTGGCTTCCGGCCTGAACTCGACGGTGACGGCCACGCTCGCCGGCCAGATTGTTATGGAAGGCTTCCTGCGCCTGCGCATCCCCAACTGGGCACGCCGGCTGCTGACGCGCGGCCTCGCCATTATCCCGGTGGTGGTCGTCACCGCGCTCTATGGCGAAAAGGGCACCGGCCAGTTGCTGGTGTTCAGCCAGGTCATCCTGTCGATGCAACTGCCCTTCGCGGTCGTCCCGCTGGTGCAGTTCGTCTCCGACAAGAAGAAGATGGGCAATCTCGCCATTCCGCGCGGCGTCGCAGCCCTTGCCTGGGTGGTCGCCGCGATCATCCTGGTGCTCAACTTCAAGCTGCTCTACGACACCATGTTCGGGGTCGGCTGAGTTCCGCTTCGCCTGGAAACCGGCTGCCCTCTGCGCAGGGGGCAGCCTCGCGACAAATCGGCAATCCGCGCTATGTTTTCCGGCATCATGACCCGGATCGAAGACATCAGGAAATTCTACGCGCGGCTGCTGGCCGCCAATGCCGGCTCGCCCGACCCACGTCTGGAAGCGGCTTTCGCCGACGTGCCGCGCGAAGCGTTTCTCGGTCCCGGGCCGTGGACGGTCGTCGCCGGCAACGGCAAGATCAGAACACCAAGCGCCGATCCGGCTCATATCTATCAGAACGTGCTGGTGGCGCTCGACGACGACAAGGGCATCAACAATGGCGAGCCATTCCTGCACGCCATGTGGATTGGAAAGCTTGAACCGAAACCCGGTGAGGCGGTTTGCCATATCGGCGCCGGCACCGGCTACTACACCGCCGTGCTGGCCCGGCTGGTTTCGCCAGGCGGCATCGTCACCGCTTTCGAACTCGACGAGAAGCTGGCCGATCTGGCGCGTCAAAATCTCGAAGCCTATGGCAATGCGACGGTGGTACATGGCGATGCCGTGACGACGCCCCTGCCGCCATCCGACATCATCTATGTCAATGCCGGGGTCGCAGCGCCCCCGGCCGGATGGCTGAAGGCGCTGCGGCCAGGCGGCCGCATGATCTTTCCCTGGCGGCCGGCCGAGCGCGTCCCGCTGGCGGTGATGGTGACACGCACGCAAAAAGGCTTCGCCTGCGATCCGTTCATGCGGTCGTGGTTCATTCCCTGTGTCGGCGCCTCGGTCGCGGACCCCGCGGCGATGATCCCCACCGGCGAGCAGGCCGCGCGCAGCCGCTCGATCTGGCTGGCGCAGGACAGGGCGCCGGACGACACCGCCACCGCCATATCAGGCGATGTCTGGTTCTCGTCGGAAAATCTCCACACCGAGCCTCGCAAGCAACGGTGATTTTCCAAAATTTCGTCCTGTCCTGTCGGACCGGTGGCTCGTCGCCCGTCCTTGGGCTGAAGTCCGCCACGACGGCGTGGACCGAAGAACGGGAGCATTGGAATGAGAAAGATTATCTCTGCGACATTCGTCAGCCTCGACGGCGTCATGCAGGCGCCCGGCGGCCCGCAAGAGGATCCGGTCGGCGGCTTCAAGTTCGGCGGCTGGACCTTCCATTACTTCGACGAGGCGGGGGGCGCGGCGATGGATGAACTGTTCTCCAAGCCTTTCGCCCTGCTTCTCGGCCGCAGGACCTACGATATCTTCGCCGCCTACTGGCCATATCAGAAAGATCCGATCGCGGATGCCTTCAACCCTGCGACCAAATATGTCGCGACGCATCGGCCCGACACCCTCACCTGGCAGAACACGCAATCGCTCGGGCCTGATATCGTTGCGGAGTTGCGCCGCCTCAAGCAGGAGGATGGACCCGACCTGCTCATCCAGGGATCGGGCAACCTGATCCGAACGCTGCTCGCCAACGGGCTGATCGACGAGATCCGGCTGATGGTCTTCCCGCTGTTGCTGGGTAACGGCAAGCGGCTGTTCGGCGACAGCGCGATCCCGGCCGCCTTCAAGCTCATTAAGTCGCAGGCAACCGGCACCGGCGTCATCATGGCGACCTACGAACGCGCGGGCGAGGTCAAGGTCGGGTCGTTTGTCACGGGAGAGCCGTCGGAAGCCGAGCTCGAGCGGCGCAGGAATTGGAAGTAGCAGGACCTGGGTTCCTCGCCCCACGATGAAAGATCGACCCCCACTCCGTCGAGCTTCGCTCGACACCTCTCCCCCGGTTGACGGGGTAGAGGAACGGCGCGAACCTACCTCAGCTGGCACCTTTCCTCTCCCTCCGGAGGGGGGAGAGCGACGGGGGAGAGGAACCCCAGTTCTGAGAAGCTTCAAGCAGCGACTGGTCGCCGCGCCAGCCCTTCCCGTATATGCCGTGCGAATTCCTGCGCCGCGGGCCCTACCCCATGCCTCGGCAGATGCAGGTTGATGGCAAAATTCGGCAGCGGCGGCAGGCCGGACTCCGATGGCAATATGTCGAGATCGGCTGGCACCGTGGAGGCCAGCCAGGTGGTGACGGCGAGGTCGGAGCGCACCGTCGCGGTCGTCGCGTCGATGTTGCCGTTCTCGAACACGGTGCGCCACTCCAGCCCATGCTCACCGAGCGCCGCCAGCACAGCCGGCCGGAAAGCGCAGGTGTCGGCGACGATCGAGACCGGCAGCGGCCGCTTGGCGCGGGCAACGCCGCCCTTGGCACCGACCCAGACCAGCCGGTCAACGACGAGGCATTCGCCGGCCGACGGGCCGGCGCATTCCTCGATCACGGCAAGGTCGATGGTCCCGGCCGCAAGGGCAGCAGTCAATTCTGGCGACGAGGCGCAGACCAGCGATATCTCGACCTGCGGATAGGTCTCGGCATAGGTCTTCAGCACCGGCGCCAGCAAGGTGCCGACAAGGTCGTAGGGCACGCCGAGCCGCACCTGGCCGGCCACCGGGCTCCCAGCCATTTCGGCCCAGATCTCGTCATTCAAGGCCAGCAGCCGCTTGCCCCTGCCGAATAGCTGTTCACCGGCGCGCGTCAGCCGCAAGCCGCGCCGGTCGCGCTCGAAGAGGCTCGAGCCGAACGCCTCCTCCAGCCGTTTGACCTGCTGGCTGACAGCACCTTGCGTCAGGTGCAGTGCATTGGCCGCCGCTGTCATGCTGGCCTTGTCGGCGACGGTGATAAAGGTGCGGATCAGCGCCATGTCGAGATTTCGGATCATGGTTGGCATTATGCTTGCTAATGTCAACCATAGCAAACATTGCATTTACTGAAGTTCGTGCGCAGCTACGATGGCAGCCCTCCCACCGAGGACGCCGCATGCTCGAGCCCATTTTCCCGCTCATCCTGTTTGCCATCGTCGCCACCACCACGCCCGGCATCGCCACGACCCTGTCGACGGCATCGGGCGCGCAGTTCGGCTTTCGCCGTTCCGTACCCCTGCTGATCGGCAGCGCCGCCGGCCTCGCCACGGTGACGAGCGCCGCCGCCGCCGGGCTCGCCGGCCTGCTGCTCGCCGTGCCCTCGCTGCAACTGGCGATGAAGGTCACCGGCTCACTTTATCTCGTCTGGCTGGCGATCAAGATCGGCCGCAGCGGACCGCCTAATCTGGATGTGAACATGACCAGGCCGAACAGCTTTCTCGGCGGCGCCGGCATTCAATGGATGAACCCGAAGGGATGGGCGATGGGACTGGGCGCCGCGGCGTCGTTCGCGGCATTGGCCAGCGGACCGATGCAGCTCGCGCTGCTGCTCGGCGCCACTTTCGGCCTCGCGGCCGCCGCCTCGCTTTCACTGTGGTGCGTGGCCGGCATGGTGCTGGCGCGGCTGCTCAAGACCGAGTGGCAATGGCGCGCGCTCAACGTCGTGCTGGCGCTGGTGCTGGCCGCCTCGATCATTCCGATGTGGCGGTCGGTGTAAAGCGCTCAAGCCAAAACCCGCGCCAGCCCCCCACCCGGGCCTTCGGTCCGACCTCCCCACAAGGGGGAGGTAGGGAGCGCGCCTTTTCCAAGCCTCAAGGAGGGTGGCGCGCGCCCCTAACCTTCCCCCTTATGGGGGTCCGAAGGTGGGCGAGACCCGTGGCTCGCCCCGGCAAGTCGCTGCGAAGCAGCGGGCTGGGGGTCCTGGTTCGCAAAGCAAACCAGCCCCTCAACCGTCAAACCCCGTAACGCGCCGCCGGCTTGTCGGCGTGCAGGCTGCCGTAGAAGGCTTGCCGGGCGCCGAGGAATGTGTCGAGCTTGGCCGCATCGGCAAGCGCGGGCACGGTGACCGCCTCGCCTTTGGCCAAGCCGACAAGTGCGGCATCGACCATGTCGTCGGCGGTCATGATGATCTCCTTCGGAACGTTTGCGATATCGGTGCCGGCAAGTTCCCAGAAATCGGTCCGGGTCGCGCCCGGCAGCACCACCTGCACCTTCACATTGGTGCCCTCGACCTCACGGTGCAGGGCTTCGGTGAAGTTGACCACATAAGCTTTGGTGCCGCTGTAGATGCCGCCGAAGGAGGTGTCGAAGGCGAGCACCGAGGCGATGTTGACGATGCCGCCGCGGTTGCGTGCCAAAAGCCCCGGCAGCACGGCGCGGGTTAGACGCGTCAAGGCGATGGTGTTGACCTTGATCATGCGCTCGGCCGCGTCGACATCGGCGGTGGCCACGACGGCCTGGCCGCCGATGCCGGCATTGTTGACCAGCAGTGTGATGCTCTCGTCGGCTGTTACAGCTTGCTCGACGCGGCGCACATCATCGTCGTTTGCAAGATCGGCGCTGATCACGCCGACCTTGCGGCTATAGGTCTGGCGCAGCTTCCCGGCCAGTTCCTCCAGCCGGTCGGCGCGCCGCGCCACCAGCACCAGATCGTAGCCCTGCCCCGCCAGCCGGTCGGCATAGACCGCGCCGATGCCCGACGAAGCACCGGTGACGACCGCCGTGCCCTTGTTGCCCTGTCCACTCATTGTCCTGTTCCTTCTTCAACTGATCTTGTTCGTTTCGAATGACCCCGGCGCCGTGGCATCTGCCGCGCTGCCGGAAAGCCGCTTGATCTGATTTAGTGGCATATACCACTAATCGTGAAGTAGGCATATGCCACTATCTTGTCAATGAGACGGGCGGGGATTATTTGAGGGGAGCAGCCGGGCCTCATTCGCCGGCGCCAGGGACCATCATGTCAAAGGACAGCCTGCCCGGCCTCACGCTCTGCAACAACGCCGCGCTGCGCCGCGCGGCGCGCAAGCTCGGCAAGTTTTATGATGATGTGGTGGAGCCGTCAGGCCTCAAGGCGACGCAGCAGGGCCTGCTTTACCAGATCCATATGGGCGATGAGCCGGCGATGGGCGCCATCGCCACGTCGCTGATCATGGACCTGTCGGCGCTCGGCCACACGCTGAAACCGCTGATCCGCGACGGCTATGTCGAGACCTTCGCCGACCCGGAGGACCGCCGCGTCAAGCGTGTACGACTGACGCCAAAGGGCCTGGACAAGCTCGAGGAAGCGATGAAACTGTGGCAAATCGCCCAGCAGCGCTTCGAAGATGTCGTCGGCAAGGACAAGGCCGAAGATTTGCGCGCGGCTCTGGATGAGATCGCCGCGCTGGATTTTGATCTGCCGCCGGCCACGCCCTAAGGCCAGCGTTTGCCAAAGACTCTACTCGGCAGGCATTTCTACAGGCCGAGCCGCCCAGCGGCCGGCGACCACGACGCCAAGCCCGACGATCGGGAAGATCGCGGCCACTAGGCCGAGATCGGCCGGCGCGCCGTAGCGCAGCACGGCACCACCGACCACGGCACCCAGCGCCACGCCGAGATAGAGCGCCGAGGCGTTGAGCGACAGCACGATCGGGGCGGCATCGGGCGCCAGCTTGATGATGCGGCTCGCCTGCGCCGGCGGGAACGCCCAGCCGACGATGCCCCACGGCACCATCATCGCCATCAGCGCCGGCCCGGCAATATGGTGCGGCAGGAAGGTCGGGATGACCGACAATAAAACCAGCATGGCTGCACTCAGCGCCAGCGACCAGCCGACGGTGCGGGTCGCACCGAACCGGTCGGCGGCCTGGCCGCCGCCAATGTTGCCGATGACGGCGCCGACGCCGAAGGCGAGCAGCATGCCGGGCAGCGCGATCTGGCTGAGACCGCCGCCCTCGATGGCAAGCGGCGCGACATAGGCAAAGACGGTGAAGGCGCCGATCAGCGCCAGCACTGTCGTCAACAGGATCGGCATCACGCCGGGACGCAGCGCTGCCGCCAGCCTGCGCTTCAAGGGCAGCCTGGTGCCGACGATGCCCTGCGGCAGCCGGTACCACAGGATCGCGCCTGCAAGCGCGCCAAGGCCGGCGATGGCAAAGAAGGTGCCGCGCCAGCCGGCGACGGTGGCAACGAGCGCGCCGAGCGGCGCACCGAGCGCAACGGCCACAGTGGTGCCGCCGACGACGACGGCGATGGCACGCGCCCGGTGATGATCATCGACCAGCGCTACTGCGGTGCCCTGCGCGGTTGCGGCGAACAGGCCCGACGACAGCGCCATGACGATGCGCGCGACCAGCAGCAGTTCGAAGGAGGAACTCAAGGCGGCGGCGATGTTGCCGATGACGAAGAACACCAGCGTCCACAGGATGACGCGGCGCCGGTCCCATTCGCCGGTCAGCGTCGCGAGAATCGGCGTGCCGACCGCATAGGCGAGCGCGAAGGCGGTAATCAGCGTGCCGGCCAGCGGAATGGAGATGCCGGCATCCGCCGCGATGTCGGGCAGAAGGCTGGAGATGACGAAGCCTTCGGTCGAGATCGTGAACGATCCGAGCGCGAGCCAGAAGAGGCGCTTGTCCATGGCGGGATGTCCTTAGTTCAAAAGTTATTGAACAATTGGACATAACAGGGCATCATGTCAATGAAGCCAGGGAAAAATAGCTGAACCTTCCTGACAGCCCTGTGTCAGCACAGGCCGGGCGGGGTTCGCGCGAGACGGAGAAAGGCCACGTGGAGCCAACAATGATGGATGCGTTGAAATCGGACCCGACTGTGCTTAGTTTCGAGCCATGACCTTGCCACACCCCAATACGGACCAGATCAGCCTGCCGATCGTGCTTGGCGTGCTCGGCGACCCGACGCGGCTTGCCATCGTGCGCTATCTCGCCAGCAAGCAGGGCGTGCCGCTGAACTGCAGCCAGTTCCTCGATTTCGGCTCGAAGACCAATCTGAGCTACCACCTCGCCAAATTGCGCGAGGCCGGCGTCACCCGCGCCGAGGTGGTCGGCACCAACCGCATGATCACACTGCGCCGCGCCGATCTCGACGCCCGCTTCCCCGGCCTGCTCGACAGCGTCATCGCCGCCGCCGGCGACGATCCCGCACTGCCGGCGGTTGGCGGCCACGATATCGAAGTGCACGCCCGACCCTGAAGGACTTGGGTTCCTCGCCCACGAACGTGGGGAAAAGGAAAAGCGGCGTCACACAGGAGCTTCCCGAAATGCGCATCGCCGTCCTCGCCGACATCCACGGCAATGTGCTGGCGCTCGACGCCGTGCTTGACGACCTGCGCCGGCGCGGCGGCGCCGACCTGACCGTCAATCTCGGCGACAGCGTTTCCGGCCCGCTATGGCCGCGCGAAACGATGGAACGGCTGCAGGCGCTGAACCTGCCGACGGTGCGCGGCAACCACGACCGCCTTGTTGCCGCCGACCCCGCT
Organism: Mesorhizobium sp. M7A.F.Ca.US.005.03.1.1; assembly: GCF_003997975.1. NCBI lineage: Bacteria > Pseudomonadati > Pseudomonadota > Alphaproteobacteria > Hyphomicrobiales > Phyllobacteriaceae > Mesorhizobium > Mesorhizobium sp. M7A.F.Ca.US.005.03.1.1. Next base: position 1,611 of record NZ_RZRO01000029.1, on the reverse strand, counting down.
GATGACACCATGTGGCCCTCCGACGTCTATGCGCAGGAGCGGCTGACCGAGGCACAGCGCCAGGTGCTGTTCGCCCAGCCGTTGACGCTGGAGATCGCACCCGGAATCATCGCTTTCCACGCCCGTCCCGACCATGACGAGAAATATCTCATTGATACGATCGCCAATGGCCAGCTGGTGCGCGCGCCGCTGACGGCGATCCGTCGGCGGCTGAAGGCGCTCGACCCGGCTTGCCGCATCGCGCTGTGCGGCCACAGCCACCGCGCGGAACTGATCCGCGTCCCCGACGGTCCCGTCATCTTCAATCCGGGCAGCATCGGCTGCCCTGCCTATGACGATTCCACGCCGCCGGCGCATGTCTCCGAGCAGGGCTCGCCGCATGCGCGCTACGGCATTGTCACCTCGGGCAGCAACGGCCAGCCTGACGGCTTCGAGGCCATCGCCGTCGACTACGACCACGAGGCGGCCGCCAGGCAGGCCGAACAAGCGGGCCGGCCGGAATGGGCTCACGCGCTCAGAACCGGGTTCATGCCCCTGCCCGGCTGAAGGCTGGCGAAACGGCGGCCCGAATTTTCGGGCTTACATGGCGCCGCGTCGTCCCTTATAAAACCGGCCGGGCTTGCGGCGGGCTCGATCCGCCGCGGCACGGTATCAGCGCACGGCCAAACGATGAGGCGCACAGTTACGCTCCGAACAAACCTCCATGCGCTGATTGCTGCTCCGCTGCTGATGACGGCGTGGCCGGTGATTGCCCCCGCTATGGCTGAAGAGATGGCCCAAGAGGCGCCGGAGCTCGTCATCTCCGTCGTCACCGGCCTGGCGCCGGACGACCTTCTCAAGGTCCGCACCACCGCATCGCCGGTCGCCACGGTCGAGGCGCGGCTGAGCAGCGGCGACATGGTCACCAATCTCGGCTGCAACGACATCAACGGCTACAAATGGTGCAAGGTCGAAAGCACGGGCAAGGAGAAGCTGAGCGGCTGGGCGCCGGCGCGCTATCTCATCCCCCTCAATCCGAACCCCTATGTCGAAGGTGAGCCAAGACCGGCCGGTGCGCCGGTGATTGCCTCCACCGGCAGTGGGGCCGAGCAGGCCTCGGCACCGGACCAATCGCAGGCCACCGGCTCAGCCGACAGCGCGCCGGTCGCACCGCCCGACCTGACGGCGCGGCTTGGCGGCGCCGGTCCGGCAGCCGAAAGCACGCCGAAATCGGCCGCGGAAATCGGCCACGCCGCCATGCAGGATGCGTACCTACTGGCGCTGGCGGCGCCTGACGTCCCGCTTGATTCCACTCCGACGCTGGCTTCTGGCCCCGAAATTCCCTGCGCCCGCTATGTCGGCCAGCCGATGGAGCGCTGCAAGGTCAGCGTGGTGCACAGCGCCGACAAGGCGAACATCACTGTGACCTGGCCCGATGGCGGCACGCGCATCATCTCTTTCCGTGCCGGCCAGCCGGCCGGTTCCGACGCGCCCGGCGACTTCCGCTTCACCAGGGAAGGTAGCCTCAACATGATCCGTGTCGGCGTCTCGGAGCGGTTTGAGATCACGGATCAGTTGGCGCTGGGGAATTAGAATTCAGGGGAGTAAGGGAGCAGGGAATAAGGGCTGTCT